>NZ_JBEXOV010000005.1:142169-165389 GCF_040611715.1 Streptomyces sp. NPDC006544
GGGCACGATCTCCAGCACGCCCCGGCCGTCGAGGCGGACGTTGTCGGTCGAGTCGGTCATGCTCTCGACCTCCCCGGTGCCCCACTGGGGCGCGGGGCAGCCCGGATAGCACGTTCCGATGTCGTGCTGCCAGTTGGCCTCGGACGGGCGAGTGCCTGCGGGTCCGTCGAAGTCGTCCCGCAGCAGCCGGGTCCACCCTGCTCCATCCGCCGCCCCCGGCGCGCCCGGCGCCCCCGGCGTCGTGGACGAGGACGGAGCAGGCAGCGCCCCGGCTTCCGTGAACAGGCGCTCGAGCCGGGGCGTCAGGACGACGGCCGCGACATTGGTCAGGTGGGCGTCGTCCCGGTAGAGCAGGATGCGGTCCAGCACGGCCGGGCAGGTCGGGCCGTCCCCGGGGCACAGGACCGGATTCACGCTAACGCCGAGTACGCCGGGCAGTGCGCCGGAGGCGATCCGTCGCGCCAGCGGATCGGGCTGCCGGGCGCTCGCACGGCTGAACGCGCAGGCGTCCGGCGCCTCGGGGCTGCCGGAGACGCACGCCGGGACGTCCGTGCCGGGCACGGGGGTGTCCTCGACGTAGACGATCGGCGCGCCGGTCGCCCGCAGCGGTTCGAGCGTCTTCTCCCAGGCCTCCGACAGGAGTTCGGTGTCCGCGGTGTAGCGGTTGAGCGAGGAGATCACGATGAGGCGCGGCCTCGGCTGCTGCCGCAGCCGGTCCAGGGTGTCGGCCCGCCACGTGTCGCACTCCCGGTACGCGCGGCCGAGCTGTGGGCTGTCCACGGCCAGTTGGGGCAGCGGGCAGCCCTGTTTCACGAACTCCTGCAGCGCCCAGCCCCGTTGTGCGGCCATGGCGAGCACCGCGGAGAACCACTGGCCGGCGTGCGAGTCGCCGAGCAGGACGATCCGGTCGGGGCTGTCCACCGCGCCGAACAGGCAGTCCGGGCTGCGCGTCACGGCCGGTTCGACCTCGCAGGCCCCGTCGGGCGGGAAGTCCTTGCGGGCCTGGGCGGGGCCGGGTACCACCGGGCCGTCCTCGAGCGGTGCCGCGGCGGTCCGGTCGAGCAGGTGCGGGCCTGAGGCGGCGCCCGGGGGCAGGCCGCCCGGCTCGACCGGCGTGTCCGGACCCAGCAGGTTCAGTGTCGTCGTGCCGACCACGAGCGCCAGTACGAGGGGCAGCACGACGGCGGTGACACCCACCGACAGGCCGCGGCGCGGGAGTTCGGAGACGGTGCGGCTGCGGCGCAGCGGCTGCTCGACCCAGCGCATGGTGGCGTAGGCGGGCAGTGCGGCGGCCAGGGTGAGCGCGGCCTTCACCGGCCAGCCCTGGGGGCCGTAGCGGGCCTCGGCGAGGACGAGCACCGGCCAGTGCCACAGGTAGAGGTTGTAGGAGAGGCGTCCCACCGCCCGCGGCGCCCGGCCCGCCAGTAGCCGGCCGACCCCGTAGGTGCCCGTCGCGCCGTGCTCGCCCCGGCCGGGTATCGCGGCGAGGATGACGGCCGCGGTGGCCAGGGTCGGCACGAGCGCCGCGACACCGGGGTACGGGGTGGAGGCGTCGTACGTCACCACGCACCAGACGATCGCCGATGCCCCGGCCCAGCCGCACAGCAGCCGCAGGGGCCGGGGGCCGCGCACGAGGTGCCAGGGCAGCAGGGCGAGCAGGGCGCCCACGCCCAACTGCCAGACGCGCGAGGGCGTCGCGAGGTAGGCCAGCGAGGCCGAGTGCTCGGTCCAGCGCAGGGACAGCGCGAACGACGCGAGGACCAGCGGCAGGGCGGCCAGGGCCACGGCGGAGCGGACCGCGCGGCCGCGGCGTACCGTTCGGGCCGCACCCAGCACGATCAGGGCCAGCAGGGGTGCCCAGAGCAGGTAGAACTGCTCCTCCACGGCGAGGGACCAGAAGTGCAGGAGCGGGCTCTGGTCGTGGCCGGCCGCGAGGTAGTCGGTCTGCCGGGCGACGAAACGCCAGTTGGCGGCGGAGAGCGCGGCCGCGACGACGTCGTGCTCGAGGTCCGCGCGGCGCAGGGGAACGGTCAGCCAGGCTCCGGCCACGGCCACCGCGCCGAGCACGACGGCGGCGGACGGCAGGAGCCTTCGCGCGCGTCGGGAGAAGAAGTCCAGCAGCCGGATCCGCCCGGTGGTGACCGCCTCCCGGACGAGGAGGCCGCTGATGAGGTAGCCGGAGACGACGAAGAAGACGTCCACGCCGACGAAGCCGCCCGCGAGTCCGGGGATCTCGGCGTGGAAGGCGAGGACGGCGAGGACGGCGACGGCGCGCAGTCCCTCGATGTCGGGACGGAAGGCGGAGCGGTGGGGGCTGGGTCCGGACTCGCCGCCGGAGCGCGACGGGGCCGTCGGGGGGCCGGGAGGCGGGGGTTCGGTGCGCCCTCGGTGCCGGCGCGGGCCGGGTGCCATGGGGTACGGCATAGCGGTGAAGCCTTTCAACTCAGCCAGGGGAGCATCGGGTCGACCCACCCGGATGCGAGCAGGCCGGTGAGCAGGAGGACCGCCGAGGCGGCCAGGGTCTCCGGCCAGCGGCGGGGCAGCAGGCCGGTGCGGGGGCGCGCGAAGGTCCGTACGCGGGTGGTGCCCGGGCGGGCGGGGGCGGCCGGTGCCGGGAGAGCGCCGGCCGCGGTGGCGTGGCCCGCGGCGACGGGACGGGGGGTCGTCGCCGGGCGCAGCTCGGTGATCAGATCGCGGATCAGCGGGCCGTTGATCTGGCACTGCACCAGGAAGTAGAGGAGCAGGCCCCAGTTGGGTTCCCATCCGTTGCGGGCGACGGCCAGCGCGAGACCCGCGGCGGCGGCCCCGTTGGAGAGGACGAGCCACAGCAGCGACCCGCCCACCACCCGGCGGGCCATCCCGCCCCGGGGGGCGGAGCTGCGGGTACCGGTGGGTACCCAGTCGGCGCTGCGGCCCCGCAGGGTGTGCAGGAAGGCCGTGGCGGCGGCGACGCTCGTCAGGACGTTCGCCCGGATCACCTCGATCCGCCAGCGGGTCCTGCTGATGCGGGGCAGCAGCACGTGCCACAGCCACAGGGGGGCGAGCAGCGGGAGGACGTGCCAGGGCCGGATGTCGTCGGGATACCAGAACATCATCACCAGCGGCGGCAGCGGCGCCGCGAAGGTGTTCACGGCGGCGGCCAGGTATCCGACGATGCCCTCGTAGAAGCACAGCCTCATCCGCCAGGGCGCGCCCATGCGTCGCAGTACGGGGGTGCCGAGCAGGTGGAGGTTGCCCATCGCCCACCGGTACTGCTGGTTGACGAAGGAGGTGACCGCGTCGGGGGAGGTGCCCTTGGCGACCAGCACGGGTACGTACAGGGTGCGGAACCCCTGGGCGTGGAGGGCGAGTCCGGTGTACAGGTCCTCGCTGTGGTCGAGGCGGGCGAAGCCGCCCGCCAGGTCGATGGCGCTGCGCCGGTAGACGGCGTTGCTGCCGCAGCAGATGGCGGCGTCGCTCGCGTCCCGGGACGGCTGGATCCAGCGGAAGAACCACTCCTGGGCGGAGCCCGCCGCCCGCTGGATCCAGCCCATGGTCTCGTCGGTGTCGAAGCACTGCGGGCTCTGGACGATGCCCACGGCGGGGTCGGCCAGATAGGGGACGAGGTGACGCAGGAAGTCCGCCCGGGGTGCGAAGTCGGCGTCGAGGATGGCGATGAACTCGGCGCCGCTCAGGGTCAGCGCGTGGTTGAGGTTGCCGGCCTTCTTCAGGTGGCCCCGGTCCGGGCGCACCACGTACTCGTAGCCGTACGAGGCCGCCAGCGCGGCGACTTCGGGCCGGTCGGCGTCGTCCAGGACCCATGTGGTCAGGGCGCCGGGCCAGTCGACGGCCGCGACGGCGCGGTAGGCGTTGGCCAGGACGGGGAGCGGTTCGCCGCAGGTCGGCAAGTACAGGTCCACGCTGGGCAGTCGGGCGGGTTGCCAGGCGTGGACGAGTACTTCGTGCGAGGGCCGGGTCAGTCGGCGCTGGCGCAGGCTGTTCACCGAGGAGAGGGCGAGGGCGACGACGTTGAGCGCCAGGACGGCGAGGAAGGCCCACAGGGCAGGGGTGCGCAGCGCGAAGGTGAACATGGTCGCCGCGGTGAAAACGAAGGCGAGCGAGGTGCTGACGAGGACCCAGCGTCGTTGCGGGCCGAAGTACCAGTAGAGCTCGTCGTCGGAAGGAGGTTGCGGAAGATGATGAAAGGTCATAAAGCCCCCCACGGCTGTTTTTGTGTGCCCGTGTCAGGTGGCCACCTTAGCGCCAAAGGTATAGACCATTTGTTGCGGGACGATCAACAGGTGTCATCCAAAATGGAGTTGGCGCGCCTGAAGTGGTCCAGACCTCTCGGCTGTCCATTCGACCCGCACTCCCTCTGCCTGCCGGGAAGGCGCAGGTCACGCGCGGGTGAACAGACCGGAAAGACTTGTGCGGCCCGGCTGCGCGGCGCGCCGCCCGCCCCCGTGCCGGCCCTCCCGGCGCGCGGTGGCCGAAGATCTCCGGGCGCACCGATCACGCATGGGTATTTCCACCGCCGTGCCCTATAGTCCGGCCGGGCCGCAGCCCCGCGCTGTAGCCGGTGCGTAACCATCAGTGAAACGGGGAGCGTTGTGAGTACACAGTCGGGAATCAGGTCGGCGCTGGTGGCAGTGGGCCTTGCCGTGGCGACGGGCGCGACCGCCGTGCCGGCGGCCACCGCCGTCGAACCCGCACCAGCGGCATCGCACGCGGCGACCCAGGCCGCGATCGACACCCTCAAGACCAGCCACGGTGCGCCCGGTTCGGGAGCCGTGGTCCGCGACGGCGACGCCATGTGGAGCGTGTCCAGCGGCACTCGGGCGATCAACCAGAACCTGCCCTTCGGCCCCGACCACAAGGTGAAGGTCGGCAGCCTGACCAAGACGTTCACCGCCGCCGTCGTCATGCAGCTGGTCGCCGAGCAGAAGGTCGACCTGAACGCCTCCGTCGAGACGTACCTGCCGGGCGTCGTGCGGGGCAACGGCTACGACGGGAACGCCGTCAGCGTCCGTCAGCTGCTCAACCACACCAGCGGGATCTACGACTACCTCGAGGCGAAGCAGGCCAACCTGTGGGACTTCATGGTGGTCCAGCAGAACAGGACCCACACGCTGGCCGAGTTGGCCTCCTGGGGCCTCGCGAAGCCGCCGTACTTCGCCCCGGGCGCGGGCTACCACTACTCCGGAACGAACTACATGCTGCTCGGCATGATCATCGAGAAGGTCACCGGCAACCCCTACGGCCAGGAGGTCAACTCCCGCATCGTCACCCCGCTCGGCCTGACCAACACCTACCTTCCGGCGCCGGGCGACCCGACCCTGCCCCCGGGTCACGTGCGCGGGAACCTCGACCTCGGCCTCATCTGGATCGACGTGACGGACCGGGTCGAGCCGAGCATCGGCCTCTCCGGCGGCGGACTGGTCACCAGCGGAGCCGATGCCACCCGGTTCTTCCAAGCCCTCATGTCCGGCCAGGTGGTGCCGCCCGCACAACTGGCCGAGATGATCACCCCCACCAACGCCCCGGGCAGCAGCGCCCCGGACTACGGCCTCGGCCTGGACAAGTTCACCCTCCCCTGCGGTGGTGAGGCCTGGGGGCACTACGGCATCTGGCCCGGTTACCAGACCATCGCGGCGGCCACCAAGGACGGCCGGGCGGCCTTCGTCGAGGTCAACAACCTCGGCGTGAACGACCTCGACGCCATGGCGGGCAGCGGCAGCGGCGGCGGCGTCAACCGGAGCGTCACGCTGGTCGAAGCGCTCTGCGACAAGAGCTGACCGTGCCGCACTCCGAGGCCGGCGCCACCGTGCCGGCCTCGGAGGAGGCGTCCACAGGTTTTGCGGCGCGGCAAAGAGGAAAGCCGTCCCATGCGTCGTGGTTCCGTATCCGTGCGGAGGGAGACCGAGGCCGTGAGCCTTCAACGGACGGCCCACCACGACGCACCAAAGACCACGACGACGCACCAAAGACCACGACGCACCGAGGGACCGGTGCCCGGGGCGGACGGGCCTGCGGGGGGTACGTTCCCGCAGGCCCCTTCACGTGCTGCGCGTGGCCGCTCAGGCCGTCGTACGGCGACGGCGGCCGGTGCCGGCCACCAGGGCCGCACCCATGGCCAGTGCCAGACCGGCGCCTCCGAGCGCCCAACTGGTGGCCGCGTCGGCGCCGGTGGCGGCGAGCTCGCCGCCGGCCTCGGTGAGGGTGCCGGTGTGGCCGGTGCTGCCCGTGTCGCTGATCGGCGTGGTGGTGCCGCCGTTCGGGCCGGGCCGGTTGCCGGTGTTCGCGTCCGGGGCGGCGGCCAGGATCTTCACCAGGACGGGGCGGCTGACGCTCCCGATGTTCGAGCCGATCTCGAGGACCGTACCGGAGGCCCGGAACTGCGCGTAGCCGAGCGGGGCGTCGGCGGTGAACCGGATGCGCAGCTTGACGTCGAAGACCTTGCCCGCGGGGATGGGGCCGCCGGCGAGGTGGTTGACGACGTAGAAGCCGTCGTTGTAGCCGAGTTCCGCGCGCTCCCAGCCGTTCTTGCCGTAGACCTCGACCTCCAGCTGCTCGCCTTCCATCGAGACCCAGTCGGGCCGGGCGAGGCTGAAGTACAGGTGGAAGTCGTTCAGGGCCGGCTTGCCGGTGTTGTCGACGTGGACGGTGAGGTCCTGCCAGGCCCCGCCCACCGCGAGGCCGTCGGGCAGGCCGCCGATGGTGAGCTCGGGGCCTTCGGTGACGACGGGCTGGTCGTTGTGGGGGGTCGCGCCGGTGATGCTGGTGTTGTACCAGGTCGTGGGTGAGGCGTTGATCTTGCCGTCGGTGCGGCTCGTGCCGTCGGAGGTGAGGTCGAAGGGGACGACCGGGGTGTCCGCGGCGAAGCTGATGCGCACGTCGACGGTGTGGACGGCGTCGACGGCCAAGGATGCGGTCGTGCCGAGCCGGTAGACGAGCCCGGGGCCGTACTGCGGGCCGTGGACCGGCTTCGCCGGCTGCCAGGAGACGGATCCGTCCCCGGCGGTGACCCGGTGCTCGACCTTGACCTGCGAGGCCTTGATCTTGCCGTCCCACTGCATGACGGAGATCTCGGGGGTGTAGTTCGGAACGGCGACGTGGCCGGAGTTGTCGACCTGTACGGTCAGCGCCGTCCAGTTGCCGTCGGCCTTGAAACCGGTCTGCGGGATCCCCCGCACACTGACGTCGGGGCCCATGAGGATTCCGGTGGACGGCTCCTCGTCGGGGTCCTCGGCCGGGGTGTCCGCGGCGTCCTTCGCCGGGGCCCGGACGGCCGGGGGTGCGGGCGTGTGGGCGGCCGGCGGCTGCGGGACGGCCGGCGGTGCCACCAGGGGCCCGCCGGCCGGCGACTCGGCCGGAGTGCCGGTGGTGGCGGGCTTCTCCGCCTCCGTCGTCGGTACGGCGGCCGGCGCCGTGTCGTCCTTCGGCTCGGCGTCCGGCACGGTCACGGCCGACTGCTCGTGCTCCTCGGCCATCGCGGGCGTGGTCAGCAGGACCGGGCCGACAACGGCCGCGGCCGCGACGGCGGCGATGCGCTTGATCTTCACTTCTGGATCCCCCTCCAATTTGAACATGATCAGATTAGAAGGCCTGACGGGACGTGTGTTCGAAAATCGGATCACGGGTGGGACAAGACTTCCGGACGCCCCCGCTCCGTGCCGCCGCCCGCTACCCCGGCCGCCGGACGACTGCCGCGTCCCCTTCCCCCAGGCGAGGAATGCCGGTGCCGGCGCCGCCGGGCGTTGTCAGTGCCCTGGGAGAGGATCATCCCCATGACGATCCTTACCGCCGATGAGGCGCCGTTCAGCCTGCCCGGTCTGTCCAGCCACGCCGACTACACCGCCGCCCTCCAGCAGCTGCGCGAGGCGTCCCGGGCGTACTACGGCGGCGAGGACGGACTGCTCGACGACGCCGCCTACGACGGCCTGCGCCTGGCCGTGCTCGCCTGGGAGGCGGAGCATCCGGACGAGGTCGCCCAGGGTTCCCCGACCGGCCTGGTCGGGGACGGAGCCGCCCCCGTGGGCGACGTGGCGCACACGACCCGGCTGCTCAGCCTCGACAACGTCTTCGATCCCGACGGCCTTCTCGCCTGGGGAGCGTCGCTCACGCGCCGCCTGGGCCACGAGCCCGCGGGCGGGTTCACCGTCGAGCCGAAGATGGACGGCGCCGCCGTCGCCGCCCGGTACCGCGCCGGACGGCTCGAGCAGATCATCACCCGCGGCGACGGCACGCACGGCGAGGACGTCAGCCACGTCATCGGCACCATCGACGGCCTGCCCGCGCAACTGCCCGTACCCGCCACCTTCGAGGTGCGCGGCGAAGTCCTCTTCACCCAGCAGCAGTTCGAGACCGCGAACGAGACGCGTACCGCGCACGGCGCGCAGGTCTTCGCGAACCCGCGCAACGGCACCGCCGGCACCCTGCGGGCGAAGGACCGTCCGTACCGGCTCGAGATGACCTTCTGGGCGTACGGGGTGGTCGAGCTCGACGACGTCGTCCTCGCGCCCCCCGGCGCGACGCACGCGCAGGCCCTGGCCGCCGTCGCCCGGGCGGGAGTGCGGACCACGGCCGATACGCCCGCCGGTCTGCACGTGGTGGCCACCCTCGCCGAGGCGCAGCAGAAGGTCGACGAGATCGCCGCGCTGCGCGCCGGTCTCCCGTTCGGCATCGACGGGGTCGTGATCAAGGCCGACGACGCGGCCGAGCAGGCGGCGGCCGGGTTCGGAAGCAGGTTCCCGTACTGGGCGATCGCCTTCAAGCTCCCGGCCGTGGAGCGGCAGACCGTGCTGAAGGACGTGGTCTGGGACGTGGGCCGTACCGGCGTGCTCGCCCCGACGGCGATCCTCGAACCGGTGGACATCGACGGATCCACGGTCACCCGGGCCACCCTCCACAACCCCGCGGACATACGCCGCCGCGACCTCCACCTCGGGGACACCGTGACGGTGTACAAGGCGGGCGACATCATCCCCCGTGTCCAGGCCGCCGTCATCGGCCGCCGCCCGGAGGGCGCGCCCGAGGTACCGCTGCCCACGGCCTGCCCCCACTGCGGTGGAGAGATCGACAAGAGCCAGGAGCGGTGGCGGTGCGCGAAGGGATCGGCGTGCGCGCTGCCCGCGCTGATCGAGTACGCCGCCGGTCGCGACATGCTCGACATCGACGGCCTCGGCAGGACGTACGTCAAGGCCCTCATCGAGTCGGGTGACGTCACCGATGTCGCCGACCTGTTCACCCTCACCGAGGAGCAGCTCACCACCGCCTCCGGGAGCACCAAGCGCGGAGCGAAGCTGGCCGAACAGATCGCCGCGGCCAAGTCCCGCCCGCTCAGCCGCGTGTTCTGCGCGTTGGGCGTGCTCGGCACCGGGCGCAGCATGTCCCGGCGCATCGCCGCCCACTTCGGCACGATGGAGGCCGTCCGCCAGGCCGATGCCGCCGCGATGCAGGAGGTCGACGGCATCGGCGGGGAGAAGGCGCCGGTCATCGTCGAACAGCTCGTCTCCCTCGCCCCGGTCATCGACAAGCTGATCGCGGCCGGGGTCAACATGGAGGAGCCGCAGCAGCCGGAAACGGGGGGCGGGGGCCCGCTGGCGGGCAAGACCGTCGTCGTCACCGGCAAGATGAGCGGCCCGCTGGCGAGCGCGGGGCGCTCGGAGATGAACGCGCTGATCGAGAAGGCCGGCGGCACGCCGGGCAGCAGCGTCAACTCCAAGACCACGTACCTGGTCTGCGCGCCGTCCGCGAGCGGGAAGCCGAGCTCCAAGGCCGTCAAGGCCACGGAGCTGGGCGTCACGGTGCTCACCCCGGAGGCCTTCGCCGAACTCGTCACCGAGTACCTGGGCTGACCGCTGCGAGCGCCGCCCGCCGACCACCGGGGAGCTTGCCCGTGAGGCCGGACGGGGGAACGGGTGGCGCCCGGGGGACGCCGGGGCCGGTGTCGTGGCCGGGAGGGGCGGCGGGGGCGATGAGGATCGGGATGTGGGCTTCCTCGTGCCGGTCCTCTTCGCGCTGTTCGCGGCGCTCAGCAACGCCCTCGCGACCGTCCTCCAGCGGCGCGTCGCTCTCACCGTGCCGCAGAGCGACGGCTTCCGCTTCGGACTGGTCCTCGACCTGGTGCGGCGGCCGCTGTGGCTGGGCGGGATCCTGGCGGTGATCGCGGCCGGCGTCGGGCAGGCCGTGGCGCTGGCCACGGGCGCGCTGGCCCTCGTACAGCCCCTGTTCGTCCTCGAGCTGCCGCTCGCGCTCCTGATCGCCTCGCTGGTGGGGCGGAGCCGGCTGCCGGGGCCGGTGTGGCTCGCCGTCGGGGGAGTGGTGGCCGGGCTCGGCGTCGTGCTGGTGGCCGCGTCGCCGGCGGGGAACCGGACGTACGTTCCGGTGGACCGGTGGGTCCTGGCGTCGGCGGCCTGCGCGGCGGCGGTGGCCGTGCTGGGCGTCATCGGACTGCGACGCCGGCCCGGCCGGATGCGGGCCGGCTGTCTCGGCGCGGCCACCGCCGTCTGCTACGCGCTGACCGCCGCCCTGATGAAGTCGGCCGTGCACGTACTCGACGAGGACGGCATCGGTGCCTTCCTGAGCACGTGGGAGACCTACGCCTTCGCCGCGAGCGGCATCGGCGCCCTCCTCTTCCTGGAACACGCCATGCAGGGCGGCCCGCTGGTCGCCTCGCAGCCCGCGCTGACCCTCGGCGACGCGGGCGTGAGCGTCGCGCTGGGCGTGCTGCTGTACGAGGAACACCTCCGGACCCACTGGTGGGTGCTGCCACAGCTGCTGGGACTGTCCCTGATCTACGCCGGCGTACTCGCCCTGGCCAGGGCAGGCGCGGCGGCCGGGGCCGACGCACCGTGAGATACGGCATCGGCATCGGCATCGGCCACGGAGGCGCCGCCCTCCGTGGCCGGCCAGAGCGCCGCTTTCAAGGACACGACCGCTCGGGCCTGCCCGGGCCACGTTGCCGGCGTCGCCCAGGCCCACGAGCCCGCGGGGACGCCCGCCGCGGAGCCCGCGACGCGGCGTACGGGTCCCGCGAGCGCACGTACACTCGGCCCATGAACCGCACACGCGCCACGGGGGAGTGCCTGCCGCAGGCCGCCCCTGCAACGCGCGCGGCCTGCGCGGCCCGGACGGGCGTCAGCCCCCGGACCGCCGCCGACGGCCAGGCCCCCACGGTCGGCCGCGGCGTCCTGCACGGCCACGGCTAGCGATTCCCCGCCGCGCCCAGGGCCCGGCCCCCCACACCACCTTCCCGCACCACCTCTCGCGACTGCCACCCGCTCCGACGGCCCGGCCCGGTCCCATCGCCGTGCCCGACCGATCACCGAGCCCGGCGCCGTCGCCGCTGGGGGCGAGGCCCCCCCACGCACCACCACCGCGGTCCCGACGTTCCGTCGGCGCCGCTACCAGGCGAGGGCCGCACGCAGGGCCGTAGCCGCCTTCGAAGGGACCACCGTGAAACTGAGCGGTTTGCTGACCGGCCATGAGCACTACGTCATCCAGGGCGACGCCGAATCCACGGGGATCACCGCGGGAACCACCTTCGACGTCGACCGGGTGGTGCCGGGCTCGCTCTTCATCGCGGTACCGGGCCACCGCGGAGGCGGCCCCGCCTCCATCGGTGCGGCGCTCGCCCGCGGGGCCGCCGCGGTACTCGTCGACGCGGAGGGAGCCGCCGCCGCGCCCCCAGGGCGGGAGCTGGTGCCCGAGGTGTGCCTCGTTCGGGTGTCCGACACCCGCAAGGCCGCTGCGGTCGTCTCCTCCCGCTACTTCGGCGAACCGGGCCGCCACATGGACATGGTGGCCATCACCGGGACCAACGGGAAGACCTCCATCTCCTCCATGGTCGAGTCCCTGCTGAGGATCTCCGAGGGCGCCTCGGTGGGCGTGATCGGAACGGCGGGCAGCCGGATCGGCGACGAGATGATCCCGATGCCGCCCTCGGCGCTGACCACACCGGAGTCGCCCGACCTGCAGTACCTCCTGGGCCGCATGCGGGACCGGGGCACCGGCAGCGTGGTGCTGGAGGCCACCTCGATGGCCCTGCAGACGTACCGCATGGACAGGACGTTCGTCGACGTCGGCGTCTTCACCAACCTGACCCAGGACCACCTGGACGACCACGGCACGATGGCCAGCTACACGGACGCCAAACTGCGGCTGTTCCAGGGGCTGTGCCGGCACGCCGTGGTCAACGTGGACGACGCAGTGGGGGCCGGGATCCGGACGATGATGCCGGGTGCGGTGACGACCTACGGCCTCGACGCACAGGCCGACTTCCGGGCCACCGGCCTCGTCGCCGACGCCTCGGGCACGCGCTTCACACTGCACCACGCGGGCAGGGACTACCCCGCGTCGATCCCGGTCCCGGGCCGGTTCTCGGTGTCCAACGCGCTGGCGGCCGTGGCGGCCTGCCGGGTCCTGGGGCACGACCTGGACGGACTGGTCTCCGCGCTCGCGAAGATGCCGCTCGTACCGGGCCGCTTCGAGCGCTTCGTGACCCCCGGCGGCACGGCGGTGATCGTGGACTACGCGCACTCGCCCGACTCCCTCGACAAGGTCCTCACCGCCATCCGCGGCTTCACCCGCGGCCGCGTCATCACCGTCTTCGGCTGCGGCGGCGACCGGGACACCACCAAGCGCGCCGAAATGGGCCGGATCGCCGGCACCCACTCGGACCTGTGCGTCCTGACCTCGGACAACCCCCGCACCGAGGACCCCGAGGCGATCCTGGACCAGATCGCCCCCGCCATCGAGGCCACCGGAACGCCGTACGAGCGCTGCGCCGACCGACGGCGCGCCATCGAGATCGCGCTGGCCGAGGCCCGGCCCGAGGACGTCGTCCTGATCGCCGGCAAGGGCAGCGAGCCGCACCAGATCGTGGGTGAGGAACTGCTCCCGTTCAGCGACATGGCGACCGTACGCGACCTCGTCGCCCGGCCGGCTTCTTCCTGAAGACGGAGTCGCGGGACGGCTGACCCGAGCGGGGCGTGATCTGCCCCGCGCCCCGGGCCACTCTGGGATGCTGAACCCGGCGGAGAGGCGTAGCGGGGTCGAGGTGCACCGACTTCCCGGGTGACCGGGGCGGGGACCCCGCCGCCACGGGAGGGAGAGCGAGAGGGAGAGGGGTATGCCGGTGGTCGCCAGCGCGGGGGTGGCCGGTCAGGGGGTCGAGGCGACCCGGTTGGGTGACCGGTGGCGGGTGACGCGGCCGTGGCCCGCGCGGCTGCGCCCCTTCGTGCACAGCTACGCCGGCTACTGGGAGGCGGCGGCCTCGCCCTACCGGGTGCGGCTGGTACCCACGGGCCGGGCCGTCGTGGTGATCAGCCTGGGCGAGCCGTTCGCCCGGATCCGCCGCCTGGGGGACCGGGGCCCGGACAGCACGGTGACCGGATCGCTGGCTGCGGGGCTGGAGGACGGGTACCGGGTGTGTGACCACCCCGGCGGCCAGGAGGCGATCCGGCTCGAGTTGACCCCGCTGGGTGCCTTCCGGCTGTTCGCCGTACCGATGAGCGAGCTGACCAACAGGGTGGTCGAACTCGGCGACGTCCTCGGACCGGAGGCCGGAGTGCTGGTGGAGCGGCTGGAAACCACCAGCGACTGGGGAGCCAGGTTCGACCTGCTGGACCTCGCGTTGGCCGCCCGCCTGGAGCGCGGTCCGCTCCCCGCGCCCGAGGTGAGTCACGCCTGGAACCTGCTGTCGCGCGCGGGCGGGGCGATCCCGGTCGGCCGGATCGCGGCCGAAGTGGGCTGGAGCCAGGGACACCTGGTCCGCAGGTTCACCGAACAGGTCGGTCTGACGCCCAAGGCCTCCGCCCGGGTGCTGCGCTTCCACCGGGCCGTCAGACTGCTCACCCGCGACGGTGCGCATCCCACCGACGTGGCCGCCGCCTGCGGGTTCTACGACCAGGCGCACCTCAACCGCGAGTTCCGGGCCCTGGGCGGGACCACCCCCGGCCAGATGGCCGCCGCCCGCGTGGCGGAGGGAGCCCTCGCCCTCTGAGGGCCGAGGTCAAATTTGTCCAAGCCAGGCCCTGCCGCGCGTCGATAGTGTCGCGGCTCGGAGTCGATCAGGCACCCGAGCACGGGGGGACGCCCCGGCCGCGAGAAGAGAGATCTTCGACCGGCCGGGGCGGACCGGGCGACGGCAGACCTGACCCGGACCTGACCCGGAGGGGAGTGTTCGATGGAAGAACTGCTGCGCATCCTCGTAGGCGGAGCGATCACAGGCGGACTGATCGGTCTCGCGGGGGCCTTCGGCCGGCGCAACCGCAGGCGTCGCGGGGGCGGTGACGCGAACGGCCGCTGACGTCCCCCGCGGCCCTGGGCGGGTCAGGACCCGCGCGCGCCGGGGCGGGTCAGGACGCGGGGCGGCGCGCACGCACGGGGTGGGTCAGGTCCTGCTGGCCCCCCGAGGGCAGCATTCGGAGCTCGCCCTGGTCGCTGATCTCGGCACGGATGATCCCGGTCTCGTCCACGTAGACCGGATGGCCGCCCGGACCCGTCTGCGGGGTCCGCGTGACGACGACGACGTCCGTGCCCTCGGGATCGGACTCCGTCCTGTCGAACACCAGCTCGTACCGGTCCTCCCGGTCATCGCCCACGGTGTACCTCCACCTCCCAGTCGCGCGGCCCGCCCGCGGCGCGCCGCGTACCAAAGTGCCCCATGAGTCCCGTCGCCGGGACGCACCACGCGGTACCGGCGCCCCGACGGGTGAACGTTCCGGGCGGCCGGGCTGGCCCGGCCCGGCTCAGGGGCGGAAGCGCAGCGGGTGGTCGGCCGGCACCTCCACCACGGCGATGTGCACGCCGTCCGGGTCCGCGATCCACATCTCGATCAGGCCCCAGGGCTCGCGCAGCGGAGGCCGCAGCACCTCCGCGCCCCGGTCGCGCAGTTCCTCGTGGGCGGCCTGCACGTCGGCGACCTGGAGCCACAGCCGCAGTCCGGGAGCGGGCGGCGCCTCGGAGCGTCCGGACACCTCGAGGAAGCCACCGCCGAGGAAGTAGACGGTGCCGCGCTCGGGGCCCGTCCCGAACTCCCGGTAGACGGCGAGACCCAGAACCTCTCCGTAGAAGGCGCGCGAGCGCTCGGGATCGGTGGGGCGGAGCAGGATCCGGCTGCCCAGTACGTGCGTCATGGCCCTACCTTCCCCCACCCGGGGCCCGGCGACCATCCGGATCAGGCGTCGAGGGCCGCCAGGACGCGGTCCGGGGTGAGGGGCAGTTCGCGGATCCGGCGGCCGGTCGCATGGTGGAAGGCATTGCCGATGGCAGCCGCCGTACCGACGATGCCGATCTCGCCGATGCCCTTGCTTCCCATCGGGTTGAGGTGCTTGTCGTGCTCGTCCAGCCAGTGCACCTCGATGTCCGGCACATCGGCGTGAGCGGGGACGTGGTACGAGGCGAGGTCGTTCTCGGTGAAGTCCCCGAAGGCGGGGTCCATGGTGCTGTGTTCGGTGAGGGCCATGCCCAGTCCCATGACCATGCCCCCGACGAGCTGGGAACGGGCGGTCACCGGGTTGAGGATGCGGCCCGCGGCGAAGACGCCGAGGAGGCGCCGGACCCGGACCTCGCCGGTGACGGTGTCGGCCTGCACCTGCGCGAAGTGCGCGCCGAACGCGTGCCGCGCGTACGGGGACTTCTGCTTGGCGGAGGCCGTCGTATCGGCCGGGACGGACACCCCGGCCCGCGGGATCGGTCCCGTGCGGCGCTCGAGGAGCCCGACGAGGCTCGTGCAGGCGTCGTGGACCGCCCAGCCCCAGGAGGCGGTGCCCGAGGAGCCTCCGGCCACCGAGCCCTGCGGCAGCGACGAGTGCCCGATCTCCACCGCCACGCGGTCCAGGGGGACCCGCAGCGCGTCGGCGGCGATCTGCGCCAGTACGGTGCGGGCGCCGGTACCGAGGTCGGTGGCATTGGTCTGTACGAGGTAGGTGCCGTCGGGGAGGGCGTGCGCCCGCGCCGAGGAGGGGCCGGCGTACACCGGGTACGTGGCGGCGGCGACCCCGGTGCCGATCAGCAGCGGGCCCTCCCGGCGGGGTGTGCGCTGCGCGGCCCAGCCGAACCGGGTGGCGCCCTCGCGCAGGCAGTCCACCAGGTGGCGGCTGCTGAACGGGCGGCCGCTGTCGGGCTCGGCGCCGGGCTCGTTGCGCACGCGCAGCTCGACGGGGTCGATGCCGAGGGCGCAGGCCAGCTCGTCCATGGCCGATTCCAGGGCGTACATGCCCGGGCACTCACCGGGGGCCCGCATCCAGGACGGCGTGGGCACGTCGAGGGGGACGACACGGTGGGTGGTGAGGAGGGCGGGCGCGGCGTACATGACGCGGGCGGGGACGGCGGCCTGTTCGACGAACTCGCGGACGCGGGAGGTGTGGGTGGTGACCTCGTGGGCCATCGCGGTGAGCGTGCCGTCGGTACGGGCGCCCAGGCGCACCCGGTGCAGGGTGGGCGCGCGGTGGCCGACGACGGCCGCGAGATGGCGCCGGGGCAGGGCGACGGTGACGGGCCGGCCGGTGTGCCGTGCGGCCATCACGGCGAGGACCACGTGCTGGCGGGGGGTGCCCTTGCAGCCGAAGGCGCCGCCGACGTGCTCGGACACCACCGTCACGCCGTCCTCGGGCAGCGCGAAGAGGGAGGCCAGGGTGGAGCGTACGAGGCCGGACCCCTGGCTGGAGTCGTACACGGTGAGGGTGCCGGGACCGGCGTCGCCGCCGGGCTCCCAGAGGGCGGTGGCGGCGTGCGGTTCCATGGGGTGGTTGTGCAGCGGCGGCACGGCGTACGCGCAGTCCACCCGGACCGGCGCCCCGGCGAACGCGGCGGCCGCGTCGCCCTGTTCGCGGTGGGCCGGATAGCCGCCGTTGGCCAGCTCGGGGGTGTAGGCGGCCGGATGGCCCGCGTGCAGGACGGAGTCGTGGGGCTCGCTGTCGTAGGTGACGCGGACGGCCGCGGCGGCCTCCCGGGCGGTCTCCAGGGTCTCGGCCACGACCAGGGCCACGTACCAGCCGCGGTGGGGCACTTCGGCGTCCTGGAGCACGAGGAGGGTGGGGTCGTCGGCGGGGCCGAGCCGGGGCGCGTCGGAGGGGGTGAGGACGGCGAGGACGCCGGGCAGCGCGAGCGCGTCGCCGGTGTCGACGGCGGTGACGCGCCCGCGGGCCACGGTGGCGGGCACCGGCCATCCGTACACCCGCCCCGCCGGGGCGTGCTCGGCCGCGTAGAGCGCCCTGCCGGCGGCCTTGTCCGGTCCCTCGCGGCGGGTGGCGGGGCGGCCGAGGGCGGGCGCCGGGGCGGCGGGGCTGGAATCCATGGCGGGTCCTCGCGATCCGGGACGGGGGTGGGCGGAGGGTGAGGTGGCGGGCCGCTCAGGAGCGGGGGCCGTGGGTGTCGGGGGTGTCGGCGGCCGGGTCCTGCGCCGCCAGGGAGTTCAGCACGTCGCAGGCGAGATTGCGGGCGAGGGGCACCTTGAAGGCGTTGTCGCGCAGCGGCTCCGCCCGGGCGAGCTCGGCCTCCACGGCCGCGCGTACGGCGCTCTCCGTGGGCGCGGAGCCCAGCAGCCGCTCCTCGGCGGTGGTGGCGCGCCAGGGCCGGTGGGCGAGCCCGCCGAAGGCGAGCGCGACGTGGCGTACGCGGCCCTCGGCGATGTCGAGGACGGCGGCGACGGAGGCGAGCGCGAAGGCGTACGAGGCGCGGTCGCGGGCCTTGCGGTAGCGCGAGGGGAGCCCGGCGGACTCCGGCGGGAGTGTGACGGCGGTGACGATCTCGCCGGGCTCCACCACGGTGTCCCGTTCGGGCTGGTCGCCCGGCAGGCGGTGGAACGCGGTCACCGGCAGCGTGCGGGCGCCGCTCGGTCCCTGGAGCTCCACGGCCGCGTCGAGCACGGCGAGGGCCACGGCCATGTCGGACGGATGGGTGGCGATGCAGTGCGCGGAGTGCCCGAGGACCGCGTGGTCGCGGTGGACCCCGTCGCGTGCGCCGCAGCCGGTGCCGGGCTCCCGCTTGTTGCAGGGCTTCGCCGCGTCCTGGAAGTAGGGGCAGCGGGTGCGCTGGAGGAGGTTGCCGCCGGTGGTGGCGGCATTGCGCAGCTGGGCCGAGGCGCCGGCCAGGAGCGCCTGGGACAGGGCGGGATAGCGCGCGCGGACGAGGGGGTGGAGCGCGAGGTCGCTGTTGCGGACCCCGGATCCGATGCGCAGGCCCCCGGCCGCGGTCTCCTCGACGGAGGCGAGGGGCAGCCCGGTGAGGTCGACGAGGGTGTCGGGGGTCTCGACCCCGAGCTTCATGAGGTCCACCAGGTTGGTGCCGCCGCCGAGGTAACGGGAGCCGGGCCGCGCGCCGTGTGCGGCGACGGCCTCCGGGAGGCTGGTGGCGCGTACGTACGCGAACGGCTTCACGCGCTCGCCTGCCCGGCAGCGGGAGCCGCGGCCGGCGCGGCGTCCGAGGCGGGGGCGGTGGCCGGAGCCGCGACGGAGCCCGCGTCCGGCGCCGAGTCCGGGGCCGCGTCCCGAGAGGCCGACGCGACGTCCTGGACGGCGTCCACGATGCGGGGGTAGGCGCCGCACCGGCACAGGTTGCCGCTCATCGCCTCGGCGATACCGGTGCGGCTGAGGTCCGCGGTCTCCGGGTCGGCGGCGGCCTCGGCGAGCAGGCCGGCGGCGGAGCAGAGCTGGCCCGGTGTGCAGTAACCGCACTGGAGGGCGTCCCGGTGCACGAAGGCCTCCTGCAGGGGGTGCGCTCCCCCGGCCGCGCCCGCCAGCCCTTCGACGGTGGTGACCCGGGTGCCGTCCTGGGCGACGGCGAGCAGCAGGCAGCTGTTGACGCGTCGCCCGTCGACGAGGACGGTGCAGGCGCCGCACTGGCCGTGGTCGCAGCCCTTCTTGGCGCCGGTCAGGCCGAGGTGCTCCCGCAGCAGGTCCAGGAGCGTGACGCGGTGGTCCACGTCGCGCTCGTGCGGCCGGCCGTTCACGTGCAGAGCGACGCGGGATCTGGTCTCCCGGCTTGGATGCGGCACGGCTTCCCCTTTGTCCTGGAGTGTGGAGGTCCCTCCCTTCGGATAACCGGTCGGAGCGGATCTCACACCTGGGGTGCGGCAAGCGGGTGCGCCGGCCCCGCGGGTGCCGTCCGGCGGAGAGGCGGGCGGAGCGTCCGGCGGCGGTGTCAGTGGCGCGCCGTACGATCCGGGGATGCGAGCCTCAGGAACGTTCGAAGTCGCCGGTTTCACGCCGGCGCCGGTGCGGGGCACCGAGATCGGGACGGCGCTCCCCGTCGGCGTCGCCACGATGGACAAGACGTACGAGGGGGAGGTCGCGGGGCGTTCGGCCACCTTGTTCACCGCCGCTTTCGACCAGTCCACCGGCGTGGGGACGTATGTCGCGATGGAGTCCTTCGAGGGGACGCTCCACGGGCGGGCGGGCGCCTTCAACTTCGCGCACGGCGCGACGACCCTGGGCGGGGGAAGGGAGCGGGAGTTCTTCACCATCGTGCCGGGCAGCGGAACGGGTGCGCTGGCCGGGATCACGGGCGCCGGCGGCCTCACGGTCGACGCGGACGGCACCCACCGGATCTGGTTCGACTACGAGCCGGGCGAGTAGCCCGCGGGGGTCACGGGCGGAGCGGCCGCCGGACGGAACCTACGGCCCCGGCCGGATCAGGCGGCGGACGGACTCGACCACCGTCTCGCGGTGGCGTGCCACCCGCTCCGCGGGCCAGGCCGCCTCCGGGCCGCCCGGGGCCACGCCGCCGACGGTTCCCGTCCACGCCTGGGCCAGGCCCATCACCAGGGTGAGCAGGTCCGCCGGATCGAGTCCGGGATCGATCAGACCCGCCGCCTGGGCCCGCCGCACCGCGTCGATCTTGCCGCGGTAGGACTCGGCCTCGGCGTCGGTGGTGGCGGGCCGCTCCAGCTGCTTCCACTGCACGATCCGCATCAGATCCGGTCGCGCCACCAGGTGGTCGAAGATCGCCGCCGTGTATCCGGGCAGGTCCTCCGCGTCGAAGGGGACCGACTCCGATCCCGTCTCCAGGGCGCGCTGCAGCACGGCGTCGAAGAGCTGCTCCTTGTTGCCGTAGTAGACGTAGATGAGCCGTTTGTTCGCCCGGGCGGCCTCCGCGATGCGGTCGACCCGCGCGCCGGCGATGCCGTACGCGGCGAACTCGGAGAAGGCGGCGTCGAGGAGCCGTGCCTTCGTTGCGCTGGAATCCCGTGCCATGACGGGCAGCCTAGCAAGTAACTATCTAGTTATTGACATCTCCCGCAGGCGTGCCGCAGACTCGAACTATCCAGTTAGTTACTTACGACGAACTGACTCACCACCTCACCCCACGGAGGGCATCATGGAGATCCGCGCACTGGGCGGCCAAGGACTGCGGGTCGGCGCCGAGGGCCTCGGCCTGATGGGCATGAGTGCCCACTACGGAGCCACCGACGAGACCGAATCGCTCGCCACCATCGACCGCGCCCTCGAGCTCGGCGTGACCCTGCTCGACACCGCGGAAGGCTACGGACCCTTCCGCAACGAGCAGCTCCTCGGCAAGGCCCTCGCCGGTCGCCGCGACGCCGCCGTCGTCGCCACGAAGACCGGCATCGAGTTCACCGACGAAGGCGCCCCCCTGGGCCACAACGCCAGCCCCGAGTACATCCGCCGCGCCGCCGACCGGTCCCTGCGCCACCTGGGCACCGACCACATCGACCTGTACTACCTCCACCGCGTCGACCCGGACGTGCCGATCGA
The DNA here is from genome assembly GCF_040611715.1 of Streptomyces sp. NPDC006544. Classification (NCBI taxonomy): domain Bacteria; kingdom Bacillati; phylum Actinomycetota; class Actinomycetes; order Kitasatosporales; family Streptomycetaceae; genus Streptomyces; species Streptomyces sp. NPDC006544. Next base: position 162,869 of record NZ_JBEXOV010000005.1, read on the forward strand.
GGAGAGCATCGGCGCCATGGCCGAGCTGGTCGCCTCCGGCAAGGTCGGTCACCTCGGCATCTGCGAGGCCGCCGCGCCCACCATCGCCCGCGCCCACGCCGTCCACCCGCTGGCCGCCGTGCAGACCGAGTACAGCCTCTTCGAGCGCGGGATCGAGCACGACGGAGTCATGGACACCCTGCGCGAGCTCGGGATCGGCCTCGTCGCCTACTCCCCGCTCGGCCGCGGCTTCCTCTCCGGAGCCGTGACCAGCCCGGACGACTTCGCCGCCGACGACTTCCGCCGGACGGACCCCCGTTTCCAGGGCGAGAACTTCGACCGCAACCTGGCCGTCGTCGACCGGGTCCGCCACCTCGCCGCCGAGAAGGGGGTCACCCCCTCGCAGCTGGCGCTCGCCTGGACGCTGCGCATGGGAGCCGTGCCGATCCCCGGGACCAAGCGCCGCCGCTACCTGGAGGAGAACGTCGCCGCGACCACGCTCACGCTCACCGACGCCGACCTGGCCTCCCTCGACGCCGTCGCCCCGCACGGCGTGGTCTCGGGGGACCGGTACGCGCCCGAGCTCATGACCTCGCTGAACGGCTGACGCGGCCGGGCCCTCCGCCGAGGGTCCTTCGCCGAGGATCCCTCGCCGGGAACCCTTCCGGAGATTTCCGGAGCCGCCCCCGACAGCGGCGCGCGTGATGCAGAGTGGTCGTCCGTACCGCCCTCGCGTCCGACAGCACCACCGGACCCGGACCCCTGGAGCCGCGCTGTGGCCACGACCTCGCAAACGCCGGGGGCGGCGCCCGTCGACCCGCCCGCCGTCCGGATCGAACGCGAGGGACCCGTCCGTACGGTGATCCTCAGCCGCCCGGGTGTCCGCAACGCGGTGGACGGCCCGACGGCAGCCCAACTGGCGGACGCCTTCCGTGCCTTCGAGGAGGACGAGGACGCCTCCGTCGCCGTGTTGTGGGGCGAGGGCGGTACGTTCTGCGCGGGCGCGGACCTCAAGGCCGTCGGCGGCGACCGGGGCAACCGGGTGGCGGCCGAGGGCGACGGCCCCATGGGCCCCACCCGGCTGCGCCTGACCAAACCGGTGATCGCCGCGATCAGCGGCCACGCGGTGGCGGGCGGCCTCGAACTGGCCCTGTGGTGCGACATGCGGGTGGCCGAGGAGGACGCGACGTTCGGGGTGTTCTGCCGTCGCTGGGGCGTCCCGCTGATCGACGGCGGTACGGTGCGGCTGCCGCGCCTGATCGGTGAGAGCCGCGCGATGGACCTCATCCTCACGGGGCGGCCCGTCACCGCCGCCGAGGCGTACGGGATCGGCCTCGTCAACCGCCTCGTCCCGCCCGGGGAAGCCCGCCGGGCGGCGGAGCGGCTCGCGCACGAGATCGCCGGGTTCCCGCAGTTGTGTCTGCGGCACGACCGGCTCTCGGTGAGGGAACAGCACGGGCTGGACGAGCGGGAGGCCCTGGCCGCCGAGTACCGGCACGGTCTCGTCCCGCTCACCGCGGGGGAGACCCGCGCCGGAGCCGAGCGGTTCGCGGGCGGCGCCGGCCGTCACGGCGCCTTCACCGGCTGAGCCGCACACCTGCGCGAGGTTCCGGCCGCGTCAGCCCACCGGCCTCCCGCGAACCCTCCGGCCTCTCGCGGCGAGCCGGGCAGCCGCGCCGTCCGCCGTACGGGGCGCGGCCGATCCCGGGATTCCGCCCGGTCAGGACGCGCTGCCGCGGAAGGCCGTGGCGTGCAAGCTCGTGCCGCAGAGCGCGAACCGACCGCCGTCGTCGGGCGCCAGCTGGAGCCCGCCGCCTCCCACGCCCAGCACGATCGAGGGTGCGGCGCTCGGCTGGGCGCCGGAGGCGCAGTACCCGTCGGCTTCGCCGAGCACCGGGGTGAAGGTGAGCTGGGTCGAAGCCCGGTCGCCGACCTCCAGGCGCACGGCGCGCGCGGGGCCCTGCCGGATGACGACCAGGGGCTTGTTGTGGTCCGGGGAGCCCTGCCCGGCGAGCGCGACCGTGGGGTATCCCTTCAGGACGCACGCCTTCGGGCCGTCGTTGATCACGGTGATCCGGACCTGGTCGAAGCCTGTCCGCTCCGCGCTGTTCGCGATGAGCTGCCTGCCCGCGCAAGGCGCGGCGGCCGCCCGTAGCCCGCCGGTCTCCTGTGCGGAGGCAGCCGGAGCCGCGCCCAGGAAGAGGCCACAGGCCAGGGCCCCCGCCGGGAGCCCGAGGGAGCGGGCCCTCAGACACCGCCTCGCCGTGCCGTCCCGCTTCGTGCGCTTCATGGGGTCTCCTCACGGTGGGTCGGACGCCCGCGCCCCCCGGCCGCTCACTACCGCGCTCCCCGCCCCCGTCGGCGCCTCCCCCTCAGCGTGGCACCACCCTGGGCCGACAGCATGCGTACCGCGCTGACCTGGCGGTTTCGGCCGCCCGGTCTGAATACGGGGGGCCTTTTACGTGGGGTTTACGGGTGTGTCAAGTCCCGAGTTTCCGGAACGTGACCGGGTCGGGGGCGGCGGGGCTTACTGGTGATGCGG
>NZ_JBEXOV010000006.1:0-164309 GCF_040611715.1 Streptomyces sp. NPDC006544
CGGGCAGCTTCTGCCGGATCTCCTCGGCGACGGGGGCGATGCCGATGACGTGCACCCGGTGCCCGCGGTCGCCGAACAGCCGGGCCATCTGGTGCGACCAGGTCGTCACGCCGCCGAGCTCGTCGACGCTGTTGGAGACGAGGAAGATGTCACGGCCGCCGGAGGCGGTCTGGTCACTCACTTGCCGCTCCTGGTGAAGAACTTCTCGACGATCTGGCGGGCCGCGTCCCCGCGGTCGTACTCGCCGAACTCGGCGAGGAAACGCTGGCGCGCCTCGGCGTACTTGGCGTCGGCCTCGTCGAACGCGGCGACGGCCTGGAGCAGCTCGTCCGCCGTGGCCACCACCGGGCCCGGGGCCTTCTCCTTCAGGTCGAAGTACGTGCCGCGGATGTCGGTCGCGTACTTCTCGTAGTCGTACGCGAAGAACAGCATCGGCCGGTCCAGGACCGCGTAGTCGAACATCACGGACGAGTAGTCCGTGATCAGCCCGTCGGCCAGCGCCAGCAGCGGGGTGATGTCGTGGTGCCTGGACACGTCGATGACCCGGCCCGCGACCGACGGCGGCAGCGTGACGCTGTTGAGGTAGTGCGTGCGCACCAGCAGCGTGAAGCGGTCGCCGAGCCGGTCGGCGAACTCCTCCACGTCGAAGGGGAACTCGAAGCCCTCCACCGCGCCGTCCGCGTTCGCCCGGAAGGTCGGCGCGTACAGCAGCACCTTCTTCTCCGGGTCGATCCCGAACTCGCCGGCCAGGGGTCCGCGGACCCGCTCGCCGCTGTCCGCCTCGCAGCGGTGCGCCTCGACCAGGGCGTCGTTGCGCGGGTAGCCGGTGCGCAGCAGCACCTCGTCGCGGAGCCGGAAGCCCTTGGCGAGGGTCCGGGCGTCGTGCTCGGAGCGGATCAGGAAGTGATCGAAGCGGTCGACGGCCGCCTGGAAGCGGTCCTGTCCGGCGCGGCCCTGGGCCTTGGTGCGGGGCTCGTGGAAGCCCATCCGCTTGAGCGCAGAACCGTGCCAGGTCTGGATGTACGTGGTCCCCGGGCGCTTGGCCAGCGCCAGCGGGAAGCCCTGGTTGTCCACCCAGTACTCGGCCTGGGCCAGCGCGCGCAGGTACGGCCAGCTCCAGCGCCGCACCAGGGTGGCCTCCTTGGGGAAGCCGCTGGGCTTGCCGCCCGCGTACGACCAGATCGCCTCGAACGGCACGCCCGAGCGCACGAGCTCCTCGTAGATCGCCTTCGGGCTGTCGCTGTACTGCTTGCCCATGTGGCTCTCGAAGACGACCGTGCCCTTCTTGATCGGCAGCTTCGAGAAGACCTCGTGGTAGACCTTCACCTTCTGCTCGCCCGAGCCGATGTTGCGGCGGGCCCGCAGGGCCTTGCGCAGACCCCGCTTGACCAGGCCGGCGGCCTTGCCGTGCATCGCGCTGTCGATCAGCGTCCGGGTGCGCACGGCGGCGGCGCCCTCGGCGGTCAGGACGTAGGAGAGGTTCCCCTTCTTGGTCACCTCGGGCTCGAACCGGTCGGAGACGAGCCGGGTCAGCCGGGGGCGCACGCGCAGCCGGGCGGCCTGCTCCAGATCGACCCCGCCGACCGAGACGCGGGTGGTGACGCGGTCCCTGCCGGCCGTCAACTTCAGGGTGACGTCCCAGACCGCGTCGATGATCCCGAGGGGGCGGACGGTACTGCCGATGTCGGCGGTGGCGTTCCACTCGATCGTGTCACCGGCGTGGCGCACGGTTGCCACCGGGAAGCTGAAGGACCGCACCCCGATCTGCCGGCGGGCCCGGAATTCGAGCGTGGCCTTCAGTTCCGTTTCGGGCCGGATCCGGCCCAGCGGGTTCACGATCGACCCGGCGAGGGTGACGGTGCCCCGGCCGTCGTCCGCGTACGAGGTGAGGCGGTTGCCCAGGGCGAGGGAGCCGAGCGGCGCCGTCTGGAAGCCCTGGTCGGTGACGTCCAGTATCCGGCGGGCCTCGGTGTCGGCGGGGTCGTCGATGTGCCGCGCGCACCAGTAGACGCGGCCGTCGCGCTCGGCGAGCGGTGAGGTGAGCCGGCCCTTGTTGGTCATGGCGTCGGCGGCGCGCAGGAGGTTGTCCCAGTCCTCCTTGCCGAGCAGGTAGGCGCAGATGGCCTGGAGGTTCGTGACGTTGTCGTACGCGGCCGGGTCGATGCCGGCCAGATAGCCGTTGGCGAGCCGGGCGAAGTCCTGGCGGTAGGCGTCCCCGAGCAGCGGCAGGTCCCGCAGGTGCAGCACCAGGTCGTGCTTGAGGAACTTGGCGTCCTTCGCGGACTTGATCTCCGCGTACCCCTTGGCGGCCAGCAGCTCGTCCACGCGACGGTGGATCTTCATCCGGTGGACGAAGTTCTCGATCTCGTGGCGGCGGTTGCTGATCGACTTCGCCGCGGCGTTCTCGATCACGTTCCAGAAGTAGACGTGGTTCGGGATGAGCGTGATGCGGCGGGCGGCGACGTAGGCCTGCGCGGAGAACAGCAGGTCCTCGTAGTGGATGCCGACCGGGAACTCCAGGCCCTGCTCCAGCAGGAACGCGCGCCGGTAGCACTTGTTCGTGGAGAGGGTGTCGTAGACCAGCAGGTCCGGGTACTCGGTGATCGACTCCAGGGTGCGGGTCCCGGAGTAGATCCACGGGTACCACTCGGTGGTCTTGCCCCACCTGTTGTCGAGGTGCACGCGGACGCACATGCCCGAGACCAGGTCGGAGCCGGTCCGCTCGGCGGCGTCCAGCATGTTGCGGCAGGCGTTGCGCTCCAGCACGTCGTCGCTGTCCAGGAACATGACGTAGGCACCGGTGGCCTGCTGGATCCCGTGATTGCGCGGCGCGCCGCAGCCGCCGCTGTTCTCCGGCAACCGGAAGGCGCGGACCCTGTCAGGGTGCGCGGCTTCGAGCTCCTGGGCGACCGCGTAGGACCGGTCCTTGCTGCAGTCGTCGACGATCACGACTTCGACCCCGTGCAGAGTCTGGTCCAAAACCGACCGGACGGCTGTCGGCAGACGCTCTGCGTCGTTGTAGACGATGACGACCACGGAGACGTCAGGCACGTGCACCTCGATCCCTTTGTTTCATTCCGTTTATCCCGTCAAAGCTACCGTGTGCCGCACTCACCCCCGGCAGGCCCACCACCGGCGTGCATACTTCTAAGGAAGAGGTGAGTGGCTGGTCCGGTCGCCGACAATCACTCGTTCGGACCCGCAGGATGTGTTCATGAAGCTGTCCGTAGTAGTCCCTTGCTACAACGAAGAAGCCGTCATCGACAGCTTCGACACGGAGATCCGCAAGGTGCTGGACGCCCTCCCCGTCGACTACGAGGTCTGCTACGTCGACGACGGCAGCCGCGACGGCACCCTCGGCAGGCTCCGCAAGATCGCCGCCGAACACGCGGACCGGACCCGCTACGTCTCCTTCAGCCGGAACTTCGGCAAGGAGGCCGGCATGCTCGCCGGCCTGCGCGAGGCGACCGGCGACGCCGTGGTCATCATGGACGCGGACCTCCAGCACCCGCCGGAGCTCATCGCCACCATGCTCGACTACTACCGGCTGGGACACGACCAGATCATCGCCCGCCGCACCCGCGAGGGCGACAAGAAGCTCCGCACGGCGCTCAGCCGCCTCTACTACCGGGGCATCAACCGGTGGGTCGACGTGGAGCTCACCGACGGCGTCGGCGACTTCCGGATGCTGTCCCGCCCGGCCGTGGACGCCCTGCTCGCCCTGCCCGAGTACAACCGCTTCTCCAAGGGGCTCTTCTCCTGGATCGGCTTCGACACGGTCCACTTCGACTACCGCAACGCGCAGCGCGAGGCCGGCGAGACGAAGTGGAAGTTCGGGTCCCTGCTGAACTACGGCATGGACGGCCTGATCTCCTTCAACAACCGGCCGCTGCGCATCGGCATCTGGGTGGGCGTGTCGCTGGTGGCCCTGACCGCCCTGTACGCCCTGTGGATCGCCATCGCGGCGATGACCCACGGCGTGGACTCCCCGGGGTACGTCACCCTCGTCGCGATCATCGTCGGCCTGGGCGGGGTGCAGATGATCATGCTGGGCCTGATCGGCGAGTACATCGGCCGCATCTACTACGAGACCAAGCGCCGCCCGCACTTCCTGGTGAAGGAGTCGCACGGCGCCGAGCGCATGCCCCGCGACATCCAGGGGTCCCGGGACGTCAGGGACTCCAGGGACGTCCCCGGCACCGGGGCGGCCGTGGCGTCCGAGGACGCGATCGTGGAGCGCAGCAGCTGATGGCGCACACCTCCGACAGAAGGGCCAAGCTGGGCCAGCTCGTCCGGTTCGGCCTGGTGGGCGGCGTCAACACCGGCACCTTCTTCGTCCTCTACCTGCTGCTGCACCCGTGGATGCCGTACTTCGCCGCCTACTCCCTCGCCTTCGTGCTGGCGATGGTCGGCTCGTTCTTCATGAACACCTACTTCACCTACCGGACCCGGCCGACGTGGAAGAAGTTCTTCCTCTTCCCACTGACCAACATCACGAACTATGTGATCCAGTCCGCCGGCCTGTACGCCCTCGTGACCTGGGCGGGGATGAACACCAAGATCGCTCCGCTGGTCGCGGCCGTCGTGGCCATCCCCTTCACCTTCGTCCTCTCCCGCAAGATCCTCATCCCGGGGACGGGCGCCGCGGCCGGGGAGACCGACCGGACCCGCAGCACGTCCACGGTCTGAAACCCCCGGGCGGCCCCGGCCCGCCACCCCGTAGATTGGGCGGGCAGGGTCATGACGGCAAGGGGCAAGGGGACAGACGTGTCAGCGGCAAGGCAGGGTGTGCTCGACGCGCGCAGGATCGTGGTCAAGGTCGGCTCGTCCTCCTTGACCACGGCGGCCGGAGGTCTCGACGCCGACCGGGTGGACGCGCTGGTCGACGTACTGGCCAAGGCGCGCAGCGGCGGCGACAAGGAGATCGTCCTCGTCTCCAGCGGAGCCATCGCCGCCGGCCTCTCCCCGCTCGGCCTGCGCCGCCGCCCCACGGACCTGGCCCGCCAGCAGGCCGCCGCCAGCGTCGGACAGGGCCTCCTCGTCGCCCGCTACACCGCCTCCTTCGCGCGCTACGGCGTCCGCGTCGGCCAGGTGCTGCTCACCACCGACGACACCAGCCGGCGCGCGCACTACCGCAACGCCTACCGGACCCTGGACCAGCTCCTGGCCATGGGCGCCCTCCCCGTCGTCAACGAGAACGACACCGTCGCCACCGACGAGATCCGCTTCGGCGACAACGACCGGCTCGCCGCCCTCGTCGCCCACCTGGTCCGCGCCGACCTCCTCGTCCTGCTCTCGGACGTCGACGGCCTCTACGACGGCGACCCGGCGCTGCCCGGCACGAGCCGCGTCGACGAGGTCCACGGCCCCGAGGACATCGCGCACGTCACCATCGGCAGCGTCGGCAAGGCGGGCGTCGGCACCGGCGGCATGGCCACCAAGGTCGAGGCGGCGCGCATCGCCGCGGCGGCCGGCATCCCCGTCGTCCTGACCTCGTCCAGCCAGGCCGCGGACGCGCTGGCCGGGCGGGCGACGGGCACGCTGTTCCACGCCACCGGGCGCCGCTCCACCGGCCGGCTGCTCTGGCTCCAGCACGCGTCGACCCCGCAGGGGCACCTCGTCCTCGACGACGGGGCCGTGCGCGCGGTGACCGAGCGCGGCGGCTCGCTGCTGCCCGCGGGCATCGCCGCGGTCGAGGGCGACTTCGTCGCCGGGGACCCCGTGGAACTGCGCTCGGCCGACGGCCGCGCGGTGGCCCGGGGCCTCGTCAACTTCGACGCCAAGGAGCTTCCGCAGCTCCTCGGCCGCTCCACGCGAGAGCTCGCGCGCGAGCTCGGACCCGAGTACGAGCGGGAGGTCGTCCACCGCGACGATCTGGTCCTGCTCCAGGGCTGAGGTTCGGTAAAACCGCCGCACGGTGGGCCGGGGACTGGTCAACTGTGAGGGGCGGACAGGCAAGGGCGCAGACAAGGAGGCGGCTGGTGAGACGAGCGCTGACCAGCGTCGGCACCGGGGACGGTGGCATCGGCGGAAGCGGGGAGGGACACGACGCCTCACGCCTCTGGCACATCACGCTGAGCGTCTCGGGCAAGCCCGCGCCGCTGTCCGACGTCCGCCGCGGGCTGGAGCAGCTCGCCCACGACCACCCCTTCCTCCTGACCAGCCGCTACGCCGACGACCACGCGGAGATCCGCTACTGGGAGGAGGCCCGCGACCTCCACGACGCCGCGGCCGTCGCCCTGCGGCTCTGGGGCGAACACCGCTCCTCGGCGCAGCTCCCGCCGTGGGAGATCGTCGGGCTGGAGGTCATCGACCGCGCCACCTACCACCAGCGCGTGGCCGAGGGCTACGGCCCGCCTCCGGCGCACCCGGTCGGCGTGCACCCGTTCTGACGCGGGCCTGCCGGAGCCCCGCCGGCGCGCCGCGCGGAGGCGGGCCGTCTCGCGGGATGGAACCCCGTCCGGCCCGGCCGGAGCGGGGATTACCCTGGCCGCATGACCTCGCTCGATGCCACCACCTCACCCGTGATCGCCACCGCGCAAGCCGCCCGCACCGCCGCCGCGGCCATCGCGCCCCTCCCGCGGTCCGCCAAGGACGCGGCCCTGCTGGCCATCGCTGACGCGCTGGAGGCCCGTACGGCCGAGATCGTCGAGGCCAACGCCGTCGACACCGCGAAAGCGGCCGCGGCCGGCACCAGTGAGACCGTCATCGACCGCCTCACCCTCACCCCCGACCGCATCGCGGCCATCGCGTCCGACGTCCGCGACGTCGCGGCCCTGCCCGACCCCGTCGGCGAGGTCGTCCGCGGCTCGACCCTGCCCAACGGCATCGACCTCCGCCAGGTCCGCGTCCCGCTCGGCGTCGTCGGCATCATCTACGAGGCCCGCCCCAACGTCACCGTCGACGCCGCCGCCCTCTGCCTGAAGTCCGGCAACGCCGTCCTCCTGCGCGGCTCCTCCTCCGCCTACGCCTCCAACACCGCGCTCGTCGCCGTCCTGCGCGACGCCGTCGCGTCGGCCGGCCTGCCCGCGGACGCGATCCAGCTCGTCCCCGGCGAGTCCCGCGACTCGGTCCGCGAGCTGATGCGGGCCCGCGGCCTCGTCGACGTGCTCATCCCGCGCGGCGGCGCCTCCCTCATCAAGACCGTCGTGGAGGAGTCCGTCGTCCCGGTCATCGAGACCGGCACCGGCAACTGCCACGTCTACGTCGACGCCCGGGCCGACCTCGCCATGGCCGTGGACATCCTCGTCAACTCCAAGGCCCAGCGGCCCTCCGTCTGCAACTCCGCGGAGACCCTGCTGGTCCACCGCGACATCGCCGACGCCTTCGTCCCCCTCGCCCTCGAAGCGCTCGCCGACGCCGGCGTGACCGTCCACGGCGACGCACGGGTGCTCGCCTACGCGGAGGACTCCAAGGTCACCGCCCTCCCCGCCACCGACGAGGACTGGGCGGCCGAGTACCTCTCGTACGACATCGCCGCCGGGGTCGTCGACTCCCTCGACGACGCCGTCGCGCACATCCGGCGCTGGACCTCCGGCCACACCGAGGCGATCGTCACCACCTCCCAGGCCGCCGCGCGCCGCTTCACCCAGCTGGTCGACTCGACCACGGTTGCCGTGAACGCCTCCACCCGCTTCACGGACGGTGGTCAGTTCGGCTTCGGCGCGGAAATCGGCATCTCCACGCAGAAACTGCACGCCCGGGGCCCCATGGGGCTTCCCGAGCTCACCTCGACGAAGTACATCGTCACCGGCGACGGTCACGTGAGGTAGTCGCTCCGCCCACACCGAGTGGCCGGAATTCGCCGGATGCCCTGCCCAAAGCCGCCCCCCGGGTCTACGCTGGTCGCGTGCCGGACGACGTGGGGGGCAATCCGTTCCCGGACGACGGGGAGCCCGACGACGACCGCGGAGGCGCGGACAAGGATTTCGCCTCCGTGGTGTTCGACGAGGACTTCGTCCGGAACGCCGAGATCCGTGAACCGAGCGCCGCCGAGCGCCAGCGGGCCGCCGATCGGGCGCGCGCCGAAGCGGCCGAAGCCGCCCGGGCCGCCTTCGCCGGCGGCTGGACGGGCGACGACGACTACGACGGATACGGGTACGGCCACCCCGACGGCTACCACTCCGACGAATCCGGCTGGGAACACGGCTACGGCTACGCGGACGGACCCTACGGCGTCTACGGCGGAAGTCTGCGCCCCTACCGCGGCCGCTCGCCGTGGCTGCGCCCGGTCGCCTGGTTCCTCGCCTTCGTCATGGGCCTCGGCATGGTCGCCCTGGCCTTCAGCGCCGTGTACCGCAGCGCCGCCAGCGATGCGGAGCAGAATCCGGCGCCCGCGAGCACCCCGATGGGTGAAGTCACCGGCGCCGGCAAGTTTATGGACCGCGTCGGCCGCCAACCCTGAAGGTACGACCCCGCTCCCTTTCGCCGGAGCCGGGGGCTTCTCTGAAGCGGGGACAGCGGGGAGAAGCGATGGCCGTGCCAGGAGATCCACCCAACGGCACCCCCGAGGGCACCGGAGGGGGCGACGAAGAGTTCCGGTCGGACGAGTTCCGGTCGGACGAGTACCGGTCGGTGGTGTTCGACGAGGACTTCGTGCGGGCTGCCCGGCTCCAGGAGTTCTCCGCGCAGGAACGCATGGGCGAGCACGCCCGCGCCGTACGCAGCCGGTCCTTCTGGTCCGGCGGCGGCCACCCCGGGTCCCGGGGCGGTGCTTCCGCGGCGGCCCGGCAGGGCCGGCTCATCGTGCTGTGCGTCACCCTGGCGCTCGCCGCCGCCGTGTACATGGGGCTGCGCAACCCCTACGTGGTGCCCCCCGAGGGCCGGGCCGAGCCGCTCAGCAGCACCGTCGTGCCGCTCGCGCCCTCCGAGCCGGTCCCGGGCGGCACCCCGGCCGGCCTGTACGCGAACAGCCCCGCCGCGCAGTACCGCGTCGGGGCGGCCGGGATCACCCTGCCCGCGGTGCGGCGCACCCAGCACTTCACCGCCAACCAGGTCCTCGCGGCGCTGGGCATCGCCAAGGACTACCTCGTGCAGTCCTCGCTGGACCCGGACGTCCTGTCCGCCACCGCCACCCGGCCGGTGCGGGTCCTGCTCGACCCCGACCAGCTGACGCAGTTCGACCAGAGCATGGTCTCGCCCGCCGGCGACGGGCGGCACGCCGTCACCGGCTGGCTCGTCCGCTTCGATCCCGCCACCGCCGTGATCGCCGACACGAGGGTCCGGGTGAGCGGAGCCCTCGCCTACGCCGAGACCAGTCCGAACGTTCTCGAGGTGATCACCGACCACACCTTCGTCTACGCCGTGCGCCCGGCCACCGGCCAGCCGGCCCGGGCGGACGGGGCCTCCCTCTTCACCGTCCGCAGGGAGCTGCGGCTGCGCTTCGACCGCGACGACCTCACCGCCCGGCGGGCGGAGCTCGCCTCGGCCTACGTGATGGCGGGCCCGCAGGACTGCTCCGCCGACCCGGCGCAGGGCTTCCGCCCGCTCCTGGCCGGCGCCGGGCCGACGACGGTCGGACCGGCCGCGAGCGACCCGTACGCCAGCGGCCATCCGCGGCGCACGGCGGGGCTCTGCGGGGTCCTCACCTCGACGGCCGCCCCGGAGCAGGACCTCAGCCCGGCTCCGTAGGCCGCCATCCGCCGCTCGCCACCCGCCGCCCGTGTCCGCGCACCGGGGCGTCCCCGGCTCAGCCCTGCTCGGCGGAACCGCCCGCGCCCTTGTCCGTGGTCCTGCCCCCGGGGCCGCCGGCCGCGGACGCGCCCGGACCGCCGCCCGTGAACCGGTCGCGGAGCTTGCCGCCCAGGTCCGCCGTGCCGCCGGCGAGGTCGCCGACCAGCTTCATCAGCGGGTCCTTGCTGGTCCGCACAGAGTCGGCGTAGTGCGTCGCGGACTGCCGGAGGGAGTCGGTCACCGAGGTGTCCTTGTCCTCGTCGCGCCGCGGGTAGTGGCCGTCCATGATCCGCTGGTAGTCCCGGTTCTGCGACCACTTGTTCAGCTCGGCCGCCCGCACGGTCGTGAAGGGGTGCGTCCGCGGCAGCATGTTGAGGATCTTCAGCACGGAGTCGCGCAGATCGCCGCCCTTCTCGTACTCCTCGGCCTGGGCGAGGAACGCGTCGACGTTCATCTCGTGGAGGTGGTTGCCGCCCGCGAGCTTCATCAGCCCCCGCATCGAGGCCTGCACGTCCTGCCCCACCAGCAGCCCCGCGCGGTCCGCCGACAGCTCAGACTTGCGGAACCATTCGCGCAGCGCCGTCACCAGTCCCATGATCGCCACATTGCCCAGGGGGATCCACGCGATCTTGAGCGCCAGGGTCGTCAGGAACAGCAGGATCGTGCGGTACACGGCGTGCCCCGACAGGGCGTGGCCCACCTCGTGGCCCACCACCGCCCGCATCTCCTCCTCGTCGAGCAGCTCGACCAGGCCCGTCGTCACCACGATGATCGGCTCGTCCAGCCCGATGCACATGGCGTTGGGCCGGGGGTCCTGCTGCACGTACATCTGCGGGACCTTCTCCAGGTCCAGGATGTAGCAGGCGTCGAGCAGCATCGCGTGCAGGTGCGGGAACTGCGTATCGCCCACCCGGACGGAGTCCGACAGGAACAGCAGGCGCAGGCTGCGCTCCGGCAGCAGGCCGCTCAGCGCCTTGAACACCGTGTCGAAGCCGGACAGCTTCCGCAGCGCCACCAGCGCCGAGCGGTCCGCCGGATGCTCGTACGCCCGCGAGGAAATACCGGGGAACCTCCTGCGGTCCCGTGCCGGTGCCTTCTCGAAGCCCGTCCCCGTCATAGCGCCCTCCCCGTAGATCCGTCCGTCTTGCCGTCCGTCTATCCTCTCCAACGCCGGAGTCGGCGTGAGCGTGCCCCGGGCCCCCGCATACGATGTGAGCGAAATCTCCGCCCGCTCCCCGACTCGATAGGTAGCTGCCTGATGAGCCTCGCCTCCACCGCCCACACCCTGGTCGTCCTCGCCTCGGAGGGCGCCGAGCAGCACGGCGGCAACCACGACAGCCTCAACCCGTACATGACCGGCGGCGCGGCCTTCGGCATCCTGCTGCTGCTCCTGTGGGTCACCACGCGCCTGAACCGCGACCGCTGAAGTCCGCACGTCGCGCACATGCTCGAAGGCGGGTCCCTGCCGCTCCACCGGGCCAGTAGGCTCTTCGCTCATGGGAGAGCAGGAAGTGCCTACGGGCCCGGTCAAGCGCCGGCTCGGCGTGATGGGCGGGACGTTCGACCCGATCCACCACGGACACCTGGTGGCCGCCAGTGAGGTGGCCGCGCTGTTCCACCTCGACGAGGTGATGTTCGTACCGACCGGCGAGCCGTGGCAGAAGTCGCAGCGGGCCGTGTCGGCGGCCGAGGACCGGTACCTGATGACGGTCATCGCGACCGCTTCGAATCCGCAGTTCTCGGTGAGCCGGATCGACATCGACCGCGGCGGGCCGACCTACACGATCGACACCCTGCGGGACCTGAGCGCCCTCAACGACGACGCCGACCTGTTCTTCATCACCGGCGCCGACGCCCTCGCCCAGATCCTGACCTGGCGAAACGCGGACGAGCTCTTCGCCCTCGCCCATTTCATCGGCGTCACCCGGCCGGGCCACGTCCTCACCGACGACGGACTCCCCAAGGGAGGCGTCTCCCTCGTCGAGGTGCCCGCGCTGGCGATTTCGTCCACGGACTGCCGCGCGCGCGTCGCCGAGGGGGATCCTGTCTGGTACTTGGTGCCCGACGGCGTGGTCCGCTACATCGACAAGCGTGAGCTGTACCGGGGAGCCTGAGCTTCCGGAGAGAGGGGCCCGCGGTGAACGACCGCCAGGATCCGTACGACCGGTACGATCCGCACCCAGCCCAGGAGCAGCAGCTCGTCGGCTACGACGCGTACGGGCGGCCGGTGTACGGCCAGGCGCCCGCCCCGTCCGCCCCTGCCCCCCAGGCCCCGTCCGCTCCGTACGGGCAGCAGCAGTACGAGCAGTCCTACGGCGGCCAGCCGTACGAGCAGCAGTCGTACGAGCAGCAGTACGGCTACGACTACCAGGGCTACGGCCAGCAGCCCCAGCAGCAGTACCACCCGCAGCAGCAGGAGTACCCCCGGGCCCCAGCCCAGCCCCAGGCCGCCCAGCCCTACGGGTACGACACCCAGGCCACCCAGCAGTGGATCCCGCAGCAGGCCGCCCCGGAGGCCCCGGCGCCGGAGCCGGTGCGCGCCCCCGAGCCCGAGCGGCCGGCCGGGCGGGCGGCGCGGCCCGCGTCCGCGCAGGTCCCGGAACCCCGCCGGGCCGAGCCCGGGGACGCGCAAGCGCCCTCGTACCGCACCGAGCAGTTCGACTTCATCGACCAGCCGGACGAGGACTCCGAGGACGTCATCGACTGGCTCGCCTTCACCGAGAGCCGGACCGAGCGCCGCGAGGAGGCCCGCCGACGCGGCCGCAACCGCGTGGTGGCGCTGATCGTGGTCCTCGCCGTCTTCGTCGTCGGCGGCCTCGGCTACCTCTGGTACGCGGGCAAGCTGCCGTTCCTGGAGGGAACGGGACCGGGCTCGAGCGGCGCGTCCGCCGCCGGTCCGCAGAAGCGCGACATGATCGTCGTCCACCTGCACAACACCAAGAAGGGCGGCGTCTCCACGGCGCTGCTCGTCGACAACGTCACGGCCGAACAGGGCGCCACCGTCATGGTGCCGGGCACGCTCGGCATCATCAAGGACGACGGCACGGCCGCGCCCCTGGGCAAGGCCCTGGAGGACGGGGGCCTCGGCGTACGGGAATCCCTCGACACGGTGCTCGGCACCCGCATCGGCGGCACCTGGCGCCTGGACACCCCCTTCCTGGAAAACTTCGTGGAGCTGGTCGGCGGCATCGAGGTCGACACCGACGCGGCTGTCCCGGCGGACGACGCGGCGAAGTCCCCGGCCGTGGCGCAGGGCCAGAAGCAGAGCCTCAGCGGTTCGATGGCCGTCGCGTACGCCACGTACCGGGCCCAGGGCGAGCCGGAGGCCAAGCAGCTGGACCGCCTCGGCAAGGTCCTGCTGGCGCTGCTGCGCAAGGTGCCCGGCGATCCGAAGACGGCGGCGCAGACCGTCGAGACCACCGGCCAGATCCTCGACCCGGCGCTGGACGCGCAGGCGCTGGGCGCGCTGCTGTCCAAGCTGGGCGAGCACGCCAAGGTGGGCGCCTACCGCACGGACGTGCTCGCGGTGAAGCCCGACGGCGGCCTCACGGACGACAGCAACAAGAAGATCGTCAAGGAGGTCCTCGGAGGCTCCGCCGACGCCGGGCAGCCCGGGGCGGCCCCCCGGGTGGGCGTCAAGGACGCCACCGGTGACGAGAAGGCGCAGACGGCGGCGAAGGCGGCCCTCGTCAACGGCGGCTACACCCTGGTGGACGGCGGCAAGGCCGACAAGGCCGCGCCCACGTCGCAGATCACCTACCAGGACGACGCCCAGCGGGACAAGGCCGTCGAGATCGCCAAGACCCTCGGGCTGCCCGAGACCGTCGTGAAGAAGGCCGAGAACACGCTGAACGCGGACGTCGTGGTGACGCTGGGCAAGGATTACAAATCGACCTGAGGCCTACTGCGGCCGCGCCCGGGAGGTGCGGCACCGCCCGTGCGGGAGGTTCCGCGCGGGCGGTGTCGGCGGTACATGAGACCCTTGTAAGGATCTGCCCGCCAACCCGAAAGCATGGCCAGTGACCGCCACGGACCGCTCCATCGAGCTCATCACCGCCGCCGCCCAGGCCGCGGCCGACCGGCTCGCGCACGACATCATCGCGTACGACGTCAGCGACGTGCTGTCGATCACCGACGCCTTCCTGCTCGCCTCGGCTCCCAACGACCGTCAGGTCAAGTCGATCGTGGACGAGATCGAGGAGAAGCTCCAGAAGGAGCTCGGCGCCAAGCCTGTGCGCCGCGAGGGCGACCGCGACGCCCGCTGGATCCTCCTCGACTACATCGACATCGTCGTCCACGTGCAGCACAGCGAGGAGCGGGTCTTCTACGCGCTGGAGCGCCTGTGGAAGGACTGCCCCGAGATCGACCTCCCCGAGGACGCCAAGCTCACCAAGGGCAAGGCCGAGGAGCACGCCGCCCTGCGCGCGACGCAGAGCGACGACGAACTGGACGGTGATTTGTTCTGAGCACGACCAGCGAGAGCACGACCAGCACGGGCAGGACCGGCCGGAAGATCGTCCTCTGGCGCCACGGCCAGACGTCGTGGAACCTGGAACGACGCTTCCAGGGCTCCACGGACATCGAGCTGACCGAGAAGGGTGTGGCGCAGGCGCGCCGCGCCGCCCGGCTGCTCGCCTCGCTGCGGCCCGACGCCATCGTCTCCTCGGACCTGCGGCGGGCTTCCGCCACGGCCGCGGAGCTGGCAGCCGTCACGAGCCTGACCGTGACGCACGACGAGGCGCTGCGCGAGACGTTCGCCGGCGAGTGGCAGGGCCTCACGCACGACGAGATCCTCGAGAAGTACGGCGACCAGTACGCGGCGTGGAAGCGCGGCGAGGCGGTCCGGCGAGGCGGCGGTGAGCTGGAGACCGAGGTCGCCGACCGGGCCGCGCCGGTGGTGCTGGGACACGTCGACCGGCTGCCCGCGGGCGGCACGCTCGTCGTCGTCAGCCACGGCGGCACCATCCGTACGACGATCGGCCGTCTGCTGGGCCTGGATTCGTACGACTGGGAGGGCCTGGGCGGGCTCTCCAACTGCTGCTGGTCCGTCCTCGGCGAGGGCGCGCGGGGCTGGCGGCTGATGGAGCACAACGCCGGCACGCTGCCCGAACCGGTGCTCGGCGACGACGACTGAGTCGGCCTCAGGGCGGCTCCCACCCGGATTTCACTTTCCGGCTGGTCACAGGCTAGAGTTCTTCTTGTTCGCAGCGCGGAACACCGGAAACGGAGGGCGCGTCGCGGAGAGCGGGGCTATAGCTCAGTTGGTAGAGCGCCTGCATGGCATGCAGGAGGTCTGGAGTTCAATTCTCCATAGCTCCACAATCAAGATCCCGTCCCCAGCAGGGGGCGGGATCTTTGCTTTTGTTCGCAGCTGACCAGGCGCGCACCGGCATGGCAGAATCGGACGGCCGGAGGGGGACGACGACGGCCCGACGCGGGAGGGAGTCGCTGACGGATGGGTGCACACCGGCGGCGGTGCGACTGGTGCAATAACGGCACGCCGATCGTGCGGGACATGGAGCCGATCAACCCCGACTACCAGTACTGGTGCGAGGAGTGCGCACGGGCACTGATCATAAAAGGCGACCCGATCGAGACGTACCGGGAGCTGGAGGGGGAGCCGATCTACGGGCGGCTGCTCGATGAGCACTGCACGCTGAAGCGGTTCTACCAGTTCGCTCGCGCCTGACGCGGAGGCATGTAGCGAACTGCCCCATAACGGACATGGCTCGGGGTCTGCGGAAACCGATTTTTGGACCAGGGCCATGACCGTGTAATGTTTGGGACGTCGCCAAGGGGAACCGGAAACGGGGAACGAAGCGGCAGGCAAGGCAAGGGGCTATAGCTCAGTTGGTAGAGCGCCTGCATGGCATGCAGGAGGTCTGGAGTTCAATTCTCCATAGCTCCACAGTGAAGAAGCGGGGCACCCGAATCGGGTGGCCCGCTTCTCGTTGTGCGTCGTCCGAGGGCCGGAAGGGCCGAGCGCCCCTGGGGGCCGCTGCGGTACCCTGGCGCCATGCGTGCCGTACGCCTCCTGCTTACCGAGCCGCGCTGAACAGCACCGACCCCACGAGACGGTCGGCCTCGGCGCGGCGCCCCCTCCTGTGCGAGGGGTTTTTTCGTTTGGGCAGGCAGAGACGGCAGAGACGATCGATGGAGCTTCAGAAATCATGAGCGAGACGAACACCCCGGCCCCCGAGGCGGCCGAGGCGCACCGCTACACGGCTGCCATGGCCGCCGACATCGAGGCACGCTGGCAGGACTTCTGGGACGCCCAGGGCACCTACGAGGCCCCGAACCCGACCGGCGACCTGGCCGGGGACCCGGCGGTCGTGGCGCGGCCCAAGAAGTTCATCATGGACATGTTCCCGTTCCCCTCGGGCGCCGGCCTGCACGTCGGCCACCCGCTGGGGTACATCGCGACCGACGTCTTCGCCCGCCACCAGCGGATGACCGGCCACAACGTCCTGCACACCCTGGGCTTCGACGCCTTCGGCCTGCCGGCCGAGCAGTACGCCGTGCAGACGGGTATGCACCCCCGCGTCTCGACCGAGGCGAACATCGCCAACATGAAGGTCCAGCTGCGCCGACTGGGTCTGGGTCACGACAACCGCAGGTCGGTCGCGACGATCGACACGGACTACTACAAGTGGACCCAGTGGATCTTCCTGCAGATCTACAACTCCTGGTACGACGCCGAGGCGAAGAAGGCCCGCCCGATCGCCGAACTGGTCGCCGCCTTCGAGAACGGCACCCGTGAACTGCCCGGCGGCGCTTCCTGGTCCGCGCTGAGCGCGGCCGAGCGGGCCGACGTGCTGAACGAGTACCGGCTGGCGTACTCCTCCGACGCGCCCGTCAACTGGTGCCCCGGGCTGGGCACCGTACTGGCCAACGAGGAAGTCACCGCCGACGGCCGTTCCGAGCGCGGCAACTTCCCCGTCTTCAAGTCCAAGCTGAGCCAGTGGAACATGCGGATCACGGCCTACGCCGACCGCCTGCTGGACGACCTGGACGCCCTGGACTGGCCCGAGGCCATCAAGCTGCAGCAGCGCAACTGGATCGGGCGCAGCGAGGGCGCGCGCGTCGACTTCCCGGTCGGCGACGGCGACGCCGTCACCGTCTTCACGACCCGCCCCGACACGCTGTTCGGCGCCACGTACATGGTGCTGGCGCCCGAGCACGAGCTGGTCGGGAAGATCGTCCCGGCCGAGTGGCCCGAGGGTACCCGGCAGGTGTGGACCGGCGGCGCCGCGTCCCCCGCCGACGCCGTGGACGCGTACCGCAAGCAGGCCGCGTCGAAGTCGGACGTCGAGCGGCAGGCCGAGGCCAAGGACAAGACCGGCGTCTTCACCGGCGCGTTCGCCACCAACCCGGTCAGCGGCGAGCGGGTCCCGGTCTTCATCGCGGACTACGTGCTGATGGGCTACGGCACCGGCGCGATCATGGCCGTCCCGGCGCACGACTCGCGTGACTTCGCGTTCGCGCGCGCCTTCGAGCTGCCGATGCGCTGCGTCGTGCAGCCCTCGGACGACCGCGACGCCGACCCGGCCGAGTGGGACGACGCGTTCGCCTCGTACGACGCCGCGATCGTCAACTCCACCGGCGAGGGCATCTCACTGGACGGCCTGGGCGTGGTCGAGGCGAAGGCCGCGATCACCGACTGGCTGACCGAGCGGGGCGTCGGCGAGGGCACCGTCAACTTCCGTCTGCGCGACTGGCTGTTCAGCCGCCAGCGCTACTGGGGCGAGCCCTTCCCGATCGTCTACGACGAGGACGGCGTCGCGCACGCGCTGCCCGAGTCGATGCTGCCGCTGGAGCTGCCGGAGGTCGAGGACTACTCGCCGCGCACCTTCGAGCCGGACGACGCGACCTCCCAGCCGGAGACCCCGCTGTCCCGCAAGGCGGACTGGGTCCACGTCGAACTGGACCTGGGCGACGGCGAGGGCGTCAAGCGCTACCGGCGCGAGACCAACACCATGCCGAACTGGGCCGGTTCCTGCTGGTACCAGCTGCGCTACCTGGACCCGACCAACTCCTCGGCGCTGGTCGACCCGGCGATCGAGCAGTACTGGATGGGCCCCAGCGAGAGCCAGCCGCACGGCGGCGTCGACCTGTACGTGGGCGGCGCCGAGCACGCGGTGCTGCACCTGCTGTACGCCCGCTTCTGGACGAAGGTCCTCTTCGACCTGGGTCACGTCTCGTCCGTGGAGCCGTACCACAAGCTGTACAACCAGGGCATGATCCAGGCGTACGTCTACCGTGACGAGCGCGGCTTCCCCGTCCCGGCGACCGAGGTCGAGGAGCGGGACGGCAGGTTCTTCTTCGAGGGCGAGCCGGTCAAGCGCGAGCTGGGCAAGATGGGCAAGTCCCTGAAGAACGCGGTCACGCCGGACGAGATCTGCGAGGAGTACGGCGCGGACACCCTGCGCCTGTACGAGATGGCGATGGGCCCGCTGGACGTCTCGCGTCCGTGGGACACCCGTGCCGTGGTCGGCCAGTACCGGCTGCTCCAGCGCCTGTGGCGCAACGTGGTGGACGAGGAGACGGGCGCCGTGACGGTGGTCGACTCCGAGCCGGGCACGGACACCCTGCGCGCGCTGCACAAAGCGATCGACGGGGCCGGCGCCGACATGGCCGCTCTGCGCTTCAACACCGCCATCGCGAAGATCACCGAGCTGAACAACACCCTGACGAAGGCGGGCCGGCCGCTGGAGCGCTCGGTCGCGGAGCGACTGGTGCTGTTGGTCGCCCCGCTGGCGCCGCACGTCGCGGAGGAGCTGTGGCAGCGGCTGGGCCACACCGACTCGGTCGTCTTCCAGGACTTCCCGGTCGCGGACCCGGCGTACGTGGTGGACGAGAGCGTCACCTGCGTCGTCCAGATCAAGGGCAAGGTCAAGGCCCGCCTGGAGGTGTCGCCGACGATCTCCGACGCCGACCTGGAGCAGCTGGCACTGGGCGACGAGGCGGTCGTGGCGGCGCTGGGCGGGGCCGAGATCCGCAAGGTGATCGTGCGCGCGCCGAAGCTGGTGAACATCGTCGTCTGAGGCGTCGGCGAGGCGGTCTGAGGCGGTTGTCTGAGACGTCTGTCTGGGCTGTGTCGGGGTATTCCCGTACGGGCAGGTTGGGGGTTCGATGGGAACCCGCGGCCTGCCCGTGGCGTTTACGGTGGAAGGGACGCAATTCGGCTGGGGAAGGGACCCTCATGGAGGCGGCTTTGATCATCGTGGCCCTGATGCTGTTCGCCTTTCTGGGGCTCGGTGTCTATCTGACGACGAAGGTGGTCAAGGCCGCCGCGCGCGGAGTGGACCGGACGATCACGCAGGCCCGCCGCACCGTGGAGGACACGACCCTGAGGGCGCGCAGCTTCGGCCAGGTCGGCGTCGCGGGCGCGCTGGCGCAGCTGCGGCTGGACCTGCGGAGCTCGATGCGGGCGACGCAGCAGGCGTTGTACGAGGGGGTCCAGACGGATGCCTCGCTGCGGGAGTCGATCGGGCTGTTCGAGCGGCTGAGCGGGCACGGGCACGAGCTGGACGACGAGCTGAAGCGCCTGGAGGCGGAGCCGGACCGCAAGCGGACGGCGGACAGCCTGCCGGACCTGCGGGAGCGCACGGCGAGGATCACGCAGGCGGCGGACTCGCTGCGCTGGGCGGCGCGCGACCGTGCCCGCCGTTTCGCGGACGACGACCTGTCGACGCTGTCGGCCCAGATCGACATCGAGTCGGGCGCGCTGCGGGACTGGTCCCGCCCCTCCGTCGACGACCTCGCCTCCCCGCTGACGACCCCTCGGCCTGCGTCCCAGGCCCCCCAGGCGTCCCAGGCCCCCCAAGCTTCCCCGGCGCCCCGAGCGCCCCACGCGCCCCCGGCGGCGCTCTCCCAGCCGGCCCCGGCCTCCCCGTACCCGTGGCAGAAGTCTTCGCGGCCGGAGACCACGACCTGAGCCGCGGGCGGACCGGTTCCGGCCCGTCCGTGCATCCCCGCCCGGCGACTCCGGCGCGGGCGGCGGCCGGGGCCGGGCTGCCGGAACACCCCCACTGCGGGTAACCTCCGCCTCATGTCCCGCCATGTCGCGATCGTCACCGATTCCACGGCCTACCTGCCCCGATCAGCCATGGCGCGGCACGGCATCACCGCCGTTCCGCTGACGGTCGTCCTCGGTGACGAGGCCCTCGAGGAGGGCACCGAGATCTCGGCCCGCAGCCTCGCCCTCGCCCTGCAGAAGCGCCGTTCGGTCACCACCTCCCGACCCAGCCCGGCGGACTTCGTGCGGGCCTACCGGGCCGCCGCGGACGCGGGTGCGACCGGCATCGTCAGCCTGCACCTGTCCGCAGAGTTCTCCGGCACCTACGACGCCGCCGTGCTGGCCGCGAAGACCGCTCCGGTGCCCGTCCGCGTCGTCGACACCGGCATGGTCGCGATGGCCCTGGGATTCTGCGCACTGGCGGCCGCGGAGGTGGCGGAGGCCGCGGGATCCGTCGACGAGGCCGTCGCGGCCGCCGAGAAGCGGGCCGCGGACATGTCGGCGTACTTCTACGTGGACACCCTCGACTACCTCCGTCGCGGCGGCCGCATCGGCGCGGCGCAGGCCCTGCTCGGTTCGGCGCTCGCGGTCAAGCCGCTGCTGACCCTGGACGGCGGGCGGATCGAGATGCTGGAGAAGGTGCGTACGGCCTCCAAGGCCATCGCCCGCCTCGAGGACCTGGCCGTGGAGCGGGCGGGGACGGCGGCCGTCGACGTGGCCGTGCAGCACCTGGCGGCCCCGGAGCGCGCGGACAAGTTGGCGCAGCGCCTGCGCGACCGCATTCCCGGGCTGGTCGAGCTGCACGTCAGCGAGGTCGGCGCGGTGATCGGAGCGCACACCGGGCCGGGGCTGCTGGCGGCGGTCGTGTCCCCCCGCTGATCACCGGATCGGGTGACGGAGTTATCCACAACGGGCCGGTTCTCCACCGGAATTGATGGTTCCGAACGGGGTTCCGGCTTCGGTCCTACCGTCGTGCCATGACTCTTCGTACGCGTTCGTCGTCACCCGCCGGCGCCACCAGCGGCCCCGGCCGTTCCCGCCTCTCCGACAGCCGTCCGCGCCGGCGGCGCGGTCACCGTGCCCGCCATCTCGAGCACGCCGCCGCGGTGCGCCGCAGGGCCGAGGAGATGCTCGGCGCCCGCCCGCCGGGCGCTCAGCCTCCGCCTCCGCCTGTCCCGGCCCCGGCCCGTTTCCCGGCCCGGGCCCCGGTCCCGGCGCGGGCGTCAGGACCGGCGCCGGCTCCGGTCCGGACACCGGTCCCGGTGCCGACCTCGCATCCGGCCGCGGACCCGGCTTCCGCGGGGACCGGGGCGCAGGACGCGTCGGCGCCGGACGGCGGCCCCGCCGCCGTGCTGCCCGACGCGCGGTCTCGGCGGCTCGCCGTGCGGGAGCGGCTGCCCGTGTGGCTCCAGGCCCGCTGCGGGGTGGAGCCGCGCACGGTGGCCGCCGTCTCCGTGGTGCTGGTCGCCGCGGTCGGCTTCGCGGGGAACCAGTACTGGTCGGCCAGGCCGCAGCCGGTGACCGCGCCCGCCCTGGTGGCGCCCGCACCCGTCCCCGCGCGGGCGGCCGCGGCCGCGGGCCCGGCCCCGGGTGCGGGCGCAGCCGTCGGGCGGATCCTGGTCGACGTCAGCGGCAAGGTCCGGGACCCCGGGGTACGGCGGCTGCCCGCCGGCTCGCGGGTGGAGGACGCCCTGGCCGCCGCCGGGGGAGTGCGGCCCGGGACGGACGTCACCGGGCTCAACCGGGCCCGGGTCCTGATGGACGGCGAGCAGGTGCTGGTGGGGGCTCCGGCACCGCCGGCTGGCGGTGGGGGCGGCTCGGCGCCGGGGCCGGTGCCCGGTCCGCTGAGTCTGGGCACGGCCACGGCCGAGCAGTTGGACGGTCTGCCGGGGGTCGGCCCCGTCCTCGCTCAGCACATCGTGGACTTCCGGACGGCCCGTGGGGGCTTCCGGTCGGTGGAGGAGCTCCGGCAGGTCAACGGGATCGGCGAGCGGCGGTTCGCGGATCTGCGGAAGCTGGTGCGGCCGTGAGCGGGGCGGGCGCCGGGGGAGCGGAGCCGCGGCCCGCCGGGGACCCGGAGCGGGTGCGCCCCCTGGATCTGCGCCTGATGGTGCCGGCCCTGGCCGCCTGGGCCGCGGCCGCCGTCGCCCTCGGCGCACCCGCCGGGCAGAGCCTCGTGGCGGCGGGGACGGCGGTGGCCGGCGCGGGCCTGCTGCTCCTGGCCGGGTTCCGGCGTCCCGAGCGCTTCCGGCAGACGGCAGCGGCCGTGGCCGTGGTCCTCCTGTGCGCGGCCGCCGGGGCCGGGGTCGCCGGGCTCCACCGGTCCGAGGCACGGGCCGGCCCGGTCCCGGAGCTGGCCCGCCGGCACGCCAGGGTGCTGGCCGAGCTCACCGTCGGCTCCGATCCCCGGACCGCCCGGATCGGGAGCGGACCGCCCGTGGTGGTGCTCGACGCGGAGGTGACCCGGGTGACCGGGCCCGACGGGGCGCCGACCCGGGTCGCGACCCCGGTGCGGGTGCTGGCCGGGCATCCGGACTGGTCCCGGCTGCAGCCTTCGACCCGCGTCGAGGTGGTCGCCCGGCTGGCCCCGGCACACGGTGGCGAGCGGGCCGTCGCCCTGCTCCGCCCCGCCGGGGACACGCCGCCCCGGGTGACGGGCGGCCCTGATGCCGCGCAGCGGATCGCCGGGCGGCTGCGCGCCGGATTGCGCGAGGTCACCGACGGGCTGGCGCCGGATGCCAGGGCCCTGCTGCCGGGGCTGGTGGTGGGGGACACCTCCCGGGTGGAGCCCGATCTGCACGAGGCGTTCCGGGCCACCGATCTGCTGCACCTGCTGGCCGTCTCCGGATCCAACCTCACCGTGGTGCTCTTCCTGCTCATCGGACCGCCGGCCCGGGCGCAGCGGTCCGAGCGGGGCGGCCTGGCTCCGCTCCTGGGGCTCTCGCTGCGGGCCACGGCCCTGTGCGGAGCCGCACTGACCGCGGCCTTCGTGGTGGTGTGCCGGCCGGAGCCCAGCGTGCTGAGGGCGGCGGCCTGCGGAGCGGTGACCCTGCTGGCCATCGCCACCGGACGGCGCAGGTCCCTGCTCCCGGCGCTCGCCGCCGCCGTGCTCCTGCTGGTGCTCTACGACCCGTGGCTGGCCCGGAGCTACGGATTCCTGCTGTCGGTCCTGGCCACCGGGGCCCTGCTGACCCTCGCACCCCGGTGGAGCGAGGCCCTGCGGGACCGTGGCGTATGGCCCCGCCCGGCCGAGGCGCTGGGGGCCGCGGCGGCCGCGCAGGCGGTGTGCACGCCTGTCGTCGCCGTCCTGTCGGCCCGGGTGAGCCTGGTGGCGGTCCCGTGCAATCTGCTGGCCGAACTGGCCGCGGGCCCGGCTACGGTCCTGGGGTTCGCCGCACTGGCGGCGGCCCCGGTGTGCAGACCGGCCGCAGAGGTCCTGGCCTGGTGCGCCGGGGTACCGGCCGGGTGGATCGCCGCGGTGGCCCGGGGCGGGGCGGGACTGCCGGGGGCGGAGCTGGGCTGGCCCGGCGGGGTGGCCGGAGGGTTGCTGCTCGCCACCGCCACCTTGGCGGTGGTGGGGCTCGGGGGACGGTTCGGCCGCAAGCGATGGCTCTGCTCGGCCCTGGCCGTGACGCTGCTCCTCGCCGTACTGAGGCCGCCGCTGGTGACGCGTACGGTCAAAGGCTGGCCGCCGCCCGGGTGGAGCTATGTGCAGTGCGCGGTCGGCCAAGGGGACGCCGCCGTCCTGGCCGTCGCCCCCGGCACGGCCGTGGTGGTCGACGCGGGTCCCGAGCCGGGGCCGGTGGACGCCTGCCTGAGAGCGTTGGGAGTGCGGCAGGTGCCGCTGCTCCTGTTGACGCACTTCCACGCGGACCACGTGGGCGGGGTGGCCGGGGTGCTGAGGGGGCGGTCGGTGGGCGTGGTGCAGGTCACCGCGTTGGAGGAACCGGCGGGTCAGGCGCAGTTCGTGCGCAGGACGGCGGCTGCCGCCGGTGTCGGTGTCGTCCGCGCCTGGGACGGGGAGCGGCGCCGGGCCGGCCCGCTGGAGTGGCAGGTGGTGTGGCCGCCGGCCGTGGGGCCGCCGCCCGAGGGACCCAACGACGCGAGCGTGGCCCTGCTGGTGCGTACCGCCGGGGTGACCCTGCTCCTGCTGGGTGACCTCGAACCGGCCTCTCAGGAAGCGTTGTTGCGCAACCACCCGGAGCTGGGGCCGGTCGACGTCCTCAAGGTCGCCCACCACGGCAGCGCCCACCAGGACCCCGGGCTCTACGACCGGATCCGGCCCCGCCTCGCGATCGTCCCGGTCGGCGCGGGGAACCGGTACGGACACCCCGCCGCGCGCACGCTCACGCGGCTGCGGGCTTCGGGGGCGGTGGTGTTGCGCACGGACGAGGACGGTTCGGTGGCCGTCACGGGAAGCGGCTCGCGGCTGCGCGCGTTCCCGGCCGTCCGGCGCCGTCGCCGCTTCGGCCATACGGGGCGCGACCGCTCTGTTTGCCCACGACCCGACAGCGTGATCGAATGCGTTTTCGCCAGAACCGTCCAAGTCAACACAGCACGGGGGTGCACCAACCATGTTCAGTCGCAGACGGGGGATGGATTCGGCGGAGAGCGCCAGTCCCCATACATCCGCGACCCTGACGCTTCCTCATACCGCACGGCTGCTCAGCTGCCGGGTTCTCGACACGGACCACCAGCCGGTCCGGCAGGCCAAGTTCGAGGTGACCGACCCGATCGGCCGACGGATCGTCAGCGGGGAGACCGACCCGTACGGCGGGATCACGGCCGCGGTGCCGGCGGGCGAGTACCGGCTGTCGGTGACGGCCGAGGGCTATGCGCCGTTCCACGGCGCGACGCTCGTGGGAGATCCGGTACAGCCCGGAACCGGCGAGATCGTCCTCGACGCCGTGGAGCCGCCGCTGCTGCCGCAGCCGGGGCACTGGGAGCTCGACCCGGCGCATTCGTCGATCGGGTTCTCGGCCCGGCACATCGGCTTCGCCCGGATCAACGGCCGGTTCAACACCTTCGCCGGCGCGGTGCGGATAGCCGACCGGATGGAGGACTCCACCATGCACGTGATCATCGACGCGGCGAGCGTGGACACCGGGATGCGGCTGCGGGACGACCACCTGCGCTCCGCGGACTTCCTGGACGCGGCCCGTCATCCGACGGTGGAGTTCTACAGCGAGCGGTTCATCCACCACAGCGGCAGCCGGTGGTCGGTGGCGGGCGCCCTGACCCTCCACGGGGTCAGCCGGTCGGTCACGCTGGACACCATGTACCTGGGCCTGGGTACGGGCCTGGAGGGGGAGGCCAGGGCAGCCTGCCGGGCGACGGCGGAGCTGCAGCGCGAGGACTTCACGCTGAACTGGCAGTCCGTGCTGGCGCACGGGATCGCGGCGATCGGTTCGGGCGTGGAAGTGGCGCTGGACGTCCAGGCCGTGCACAAGGCCTGACCGGGGCCGGTCCCAGGGCTCCAGCCGCCGGCGCCGTGGGGCCGCTCACGGGGCTTCGAGCCAGCCGTCGTACTCGGTGGCCAGGTCGTCCAGGGCGGTGGTGTCGAGAGCCTCGTGCGGGTCCTCGACCACCACCAGCCACTGGGCGTCCTCGGCATCGTCCTCGCCCGCCAGGGCCTCGCGGACCAGCTGGGGTTCCTCCATGAGTCCGAAGCGGTCGACGACCTCCCGCGTCACCTCCTCGGCGGCGTCGCGGTCGGGCAGGACGAGTACATGTCGCACGTTCACCCGAACATTCTCGGCTACGGGGAAGGAGCCGATGGGCGAGGGGCTGTCAGTGCGGCGTGGGATGCTGGATCCGATGGCCACCAGGAAGAATTCAACCGACGACCTGCTCGCCCCGCTCACCCTCGCGGTGGGGCAGGAGGATCTGCTGCTCGACCGCGCCGTGCGGGAGGTGGTGACCGCGGCCCGTGCCGCCGACGCCGACACGGACGTGCGCGATCTCTCCTCCGAGCAGCTCCAGCCCGGCACGCTGTCGGAGCTGACCAGCCCCTCGCTCTTCTCGGAGCGCAAGGTGCTGGTCGTGCGCAACGCGCAGGACCTGGCCGCGGACACGGTCAAGGAGGTCAAGGCGTACCTCGCCGCGCCGTTCGAGGAGATCAGCCTCGTCCTCCTGCACGCCGGAGGGGTCAAGGGCAAGGGGCTGCTGGACGCGGCGCGCAAGGCGGGCGCCCGCGAAGTGGCCTGCCCGAAGATGACGAAGCCCGCGGACCGGCTGTCGTTCGTGCGGGGAGAGTTCCGCACGCTGGGGCGCTCCGCGACGCCCGAAGCCTGCCAGACACTGGTCGACGCGATCGGCAGCGACCTGCGGGAGCTGGCGAGCGCGGCGGCGCAGCTGTGCGCGGACGTCGAGGGCACGATCGACGAGGCCGTGGTCGGCCGCTACTACACCGGCCGGGCCGAGGCTTCCAGCTTCACGGTCGCCGACCGGGCGGTCGAGGGCCGGACGGCGGAGGCTCTGGAAGCGCTGCGCTGGTCCCTGTCCACGGGGGTGGCCCCGGTCCTGATCACCAGCGCGCTGGCGCAGGCGGTACGGGCGATCGGCAAGCTGGCCTCCGCCCCGCGGGGAGCCCGGCCCGGGGACCTCGCACGTGACCTGGGCATGCCGCCGTGGAAGATCGACCGGGTCCGGCAGCAGATGCGGGGGTGGTCGGCGAATGGTGTCGCGGACGCCCTGCGCGCGGTTGCCGATGCCGACGCGGGAGTGAAGGGCGGGGGCGACGACCCCGAGTACGCGCTGGAGAAGGCCGTCGTCGCGGTGGCCCGAGCGGCCAGGCCCCAGCGGGTCTAGCAGCCCGCCCGCATCGCCGACTGCTGCGCCGGCGGACGGGAGCGCCGGCGGTGCGGGGTGGCGCCTCGGGCGCTGCCCGGCCCGTGTGACCGGCTCCGCCCGAGGTGTCCCGAGTTCCGCCCGAGATGCGTACCACGATCGCCGCCGACCTCGATCCGCCCGCGGTCCCGGCCCCGGCCCCGTGACCTCCGCCGCGCGCAGCCGGACCCGCGCAGCCGGGCCCGCGCAGCGCGAAGGCCCCGGGCGTCGCCCTGGGGAAGGGAGACGGCCGGGGCCTTCGGTTGTTGCTGGGGTTGCGCCGCACCCGCGTGGCGAACGCTTCGTGTGCGGCGCGGAGTGCCGGTCGGGAGCGGGAGAGAGGGCCCGCTGGTTCCCTGCCCGGCGATCACATCAGAGCTCAGCCCTGAAGGGAGGCAACCTTGATCGCCAGCGCCGACTTCTTGTTGGCGGCGGCGTTCTTGTGGATGACACCCTTCGAGACGGCCTTGTCGAGCGCACGGGAAGCGGCGCGGGAAGCCACGGTGGCCTTCTCGACGTCACCGGCGACGACGGCCTCGCGGGCCTTGCGGATCGCGGTCTTGAGCGAGGACTTGACGGCCTTGTTACGCAGGCGCGCCTTCTCGTTCGTCTTGTTCCGCTTGATCTGGGACTTGATGTTCGCCACGAAAGAGCCTTTGCAGGTTCAGAGATTTGATCTTCGGATTGCGTCCCGGAAGCTTAGAGGGCATACGAGACACAGCTGCTCAGGCTACCAGGCGCGCTCCGACCGGCCCAAACCGAGCGCATGGCCCGGTCCATGGGACGATGGAAGCCTGCGTACAGACCCACTTCGCGCAGACCGACGCCCACACTTCGTTCCGACTGCGACCCGAGAATCAGGACACTGCGTGCCCGCGATCCCCAGCCACGTGCCCGAGCCGAGCCGTACCGACCCGGCGCTGATCCGCAACTTCTGCATCATCGCGCACATCGACCACGGCAAGTCGACCCTCGCCGACCGGATGCTCCAGCTCACCGGCGTGGTGGACTCGCGGCAGATGCGCGCCCAGTACCTCGACCGCATGGACATCGAGCGTGAGCGCGGCATCACGATCAAGTCCCAGGCGGTCCGGCTGCCGTGGGCGCCGAACACGGGCGAGGACGAGGGCAGGACCCACATCCTCAACATGATCGACACCCCCGGGCACGTCGACTTCACGTACGAGGTCTCGCGCTCCCTCGCCGCCTGTGAGGGCACGGTGCTCCTGGTGGACGCCGCCCAGGGCATCGAGGCGCAGACCCTCGCCAACCTGTACCTGGCGATGGAGAAGGACCTGGCGATCGTCCCGGTCCTGAACAAGATCGACCTGCCGGCCGCCCAGCCGGAGAAGTTCGCCGAGGAGCTCGCGAACCTGGTCGGCTGCCAGCCCGAGGACGTCCTGCGCGTCTCGGCGAAGACCGGCCTCGGTGTGGACGCGCTGCTCGACAAGATCGTCGCCACGGTCCCGGCCCCGGTCGGCCCCAAGGGAGCCCCGGCCCGCGCGATGATCTTCGACTCGGTCTACGACTCGTACCGCGGTGTCGTCACCTACGTCCGTGTCGTCGACGGCCAGCTCAACAAGCGCGAGCGCATCCGGATGATGTCGACCGGCGCCACGCACGAGCTGCTGGAGATCGGTGTCTCCTCCCCGGAGATGACCCCGGCCGACGGAATCGGCGTCGGCGAGGTGGGCTACATCATCACCGGCGTGAAGGACGTCCGTCAGTCCAAGGTCGGTGACACCATCACCAGCCTGAACAACGGCGCGACCGAGGCCCTCGGCGGCTACAAGGACCCGCGTCCGATGGTCTTCTCCGGCCTGTACCCGCTCGACGGCTCGGACTACCCGGACCTGCGCGAGGCCCTGGACAAGCTGCAGCTCAACGACGCCGCGCTGGTCTACGAGCCGGAGACCTCGGCGGCGCTGGGCTTCGGCTTCCGCGTCGGCTTCCTCGGCCTGCTCCACCTGGACGTGGTGCGCGAGCGCCTGGAGCGCGAGTTCGGTCTCGACCTGATCGCCACCGCGCCGAACGTGGTCTACCGCGTCGTCCTGGAGGACGGCAAGGAGGTCACCGTCACCAACCCGAGCGAGTTCCCCGAGGGCAAGATCAGGGACGTGTTCGAGCCGGTCGTCCGGGCCACGCTGCTCGCGCCCTCCGAGTTCATCGGCGCGATCATGGAGCTCTGCCAGCAGCGCCGCGGCACCCTCCTCGGGATGGACTACCTCTCCGAGGACCGGGTCGAGATCCGCTACACCCTCCCGCTCGCCGAGATCGTCTTCGACTTCTTCGACCAGCTGAAGTCCAAGACGCGCGGTTACGCCTCCCTCGACTACGAACCCACCGGCGAGCAGGCCTCCGGGCTGGTCAAGGTCGACATCCTGCTGCACGGCGACAAGGTCGACGCCTTCTCCGCCGTCACCCACAAGGACGCGGCCTACGCCTACGGTGTGCGCCTCGTCGCCAAGCTGCGCGAGCTCATCCCGCGGCAGGCCTTCGAGATCCCGATCCAGGCCGCCGTCGGCTCGCGCGTCATCGCCCGCGAGACCATCCGCGCCATCCGCAAGGACGTGCTCGCCAAGTGCTACGGCGGCGACATCTCCCGTAAGCGGAAGCTGCTGGAGAAGCAGAAGGAAGGCAAGAAGCGCATGAAGATGGTCGGCTCCGTGGAGGTCCCCCAGGAGGCCTTCATCGCCGTCCTCTCCAGCGACGAGTCCGGCGGCAAGAAGAAGTAGCCCTGGACCCGCTGCAGGCCCCCGTGCTCCGGCGCGGGGGCCTGCCGCGTTGCCGGGCGCGGCCGGGGCCCGTCGGGGAACGTAGGCCCGCCCGTCGTGGAACGCAGGGCCACCCGTCGCGGAACGTCCCGGCGGCCCGTCGCGGAACGCGGGCACGGTTCGGCGTGGAACCGCGGGCGCGTTCGTTGTGGAAGCGGGCGCGTTCGTCGTGGAACGTGGACACGCTTCGTTATGAATCGGCGTCCCATGGCCTCTTACGCGCCAGCCGGAGGGCCCCTAGTCTGATCACTGCTCGTTGGTTACTCGCCAGTTTTTTTGGCCGGGCGCCGCCAAGCCCTGACTCAGCCACCCACCCTGACCCACCACCCAGTCAGTCCGCCCCTGTGATGAACAGGCCCTGCCGCGTGGTCCGGAGGATGTCCGTGAGCGACACACAGACCTTGATCGAGAACCGCCCGCCCACCGTGGCGACCCTCTTCCTGGAGCGTGTCGCCGCCACGCCGAACGCCGAGGCCTACCGCTACCCGGTCCCCGCCTCCGACGGACAGGGTGGACCGGACGACTGGAAGTCGCTCAGCTGGGGGCAGGCCGCGGAGCGGGTTTTCGCCATCGCGGCCGGCATCCTCGACCTCGGTATCCAGCCGGAGGACCGCGTCGCGCTGTCCTCCAACACCCGGGTCGAGTGGATCCTCGCCGACCTCGGCGTGATGTGCGCCGGCGGCGCCGTCACCACCATCTATCCGAGCACGAACGCCGAGGAGTCGGCGTTCATCCTCTCCGACTCCGAGAGCCGGGTCCTGATCGCCGAGGACGCCGGGCAGCTGGCCAAGGCCCGTGCGCGCCGCGCCGACCTGCCCGAGCTGGCCCACGTGGTGGTCCTGGAGACGGCCGACGCCGTCGCCGCCGAGGGCGACCCCGAGGGCTGGGTGCTGTCCCTCGCCGACCTGGAGGCGCGCGGCCGCGAGTACCTGGCCAAGCACCCCGAGGCGGTCAAGGAGCGGATCGCGGCCATCACCGCCGACCAGCTCGCCACCCTCATCTACACCTCCGGCACCACCGGCCGCCCCAAGGGCGTGCGGCTGCCGCACGACAACTGGTCGTACATGGCCAAGGCCACCGTCGCCACCGGCCTGATCACCAAGGACGACGTCCAGTACCTCTGGCTGCCGCTCGCGCACGTCTTCGGCAAGGTGCTCACCTCCGGCCAGATCGAGGTCGGGCACGTCACCGCCGTCGACGGCCGTATCGACAAGATCATCGAGAACCTGCCGATCGTCCAGCCGACCTACATGGCGGCCGTGCCGCGCATCTTCGAGAAGGTCTACAACGGGGTCGCGGCCAAGGCCCGCGCCGGCGGCGGTGCCAAGTACAAGATCTTCCAGTGGTCGGTGGGCATTGCCCGCGAGTACGCCAAGGTCACCCAGGACAACTTCCGCCGCACGGGCAACGCGAGCGCCCCCTTCGGCCTCGCCACCAAGCACAAGATCGCCGACACGCTCGTCTTCTCCAAGCTCCGCGAGGCCTTCGGCGGCAACCTGCGCGCCGCCGTCTCCGGCGCCTCCGCCCTGGCCCCCGAGATCGGGTACTTCTTCTCCGGCGCCGGCATCCACATCCTGGAGGGCTACGGACTGACCGAGTCCAGCGCCGCCTCCTTCGTCAACCCCGGTGAGGCCTACCGCACCGGCACCGTCGGCAAGCCGCTCCCCGGCACCGAGGTCCGCATCGCCGACGACGGCGAGGTCCTCCTGCGCGGCCCGGGCATCATGCAGGGCTACCACCGGCAGCCGGAGAAGACCGCCGAGGTCCTGGAGGCCGACGGCTGGCTGCACACCGGGGACATCGGCGAGCTGTCGCCGGACGGCTACCTGCGGATCACCGACCGGAAGAAGGACCTGATCAAGACCTCGGGCGGCAAGTACGTCGCCCCGGCCGAGATCGAGGGCCAGTTCAAGGCGATCTGCCCCTACGTCTCCAGCATCGTCGTCCACGGCGCCGACCGGAACTTCTGCTCCGCGCTCATCGCCCTCGACGAGCCGTCCCTCCTCGTCTGGGCCGCCGAGAACGGGCTGGAGGGCAAGACGTACGCGCAGGTCCTGGCCGCGCCGGAGACCAACCGGCTCATCGAGACCTACGTCCAGACCCTCAACGAGGGCCTCCAGCGCTGGCAGACGGTCAAGAAGTTCCGCCTGCTGCCGCGCGACCTCGACGTCGAGCACGGGGACCTCACGCCCAGCCTGAAGCTGAAGCGGCCGGTCGTCGAGCGTGAGTTCAAGCACCTGATCGACGAGATGTACGAGGGCTCGCGCGAGGCGTAGCGCCTGCGGCGAGCCGTGCGGGGCGGGGCGGCGGACCGCCCCGCACGGCCCCGCCCCCCTGATCCGGGCAGGCCCCGGATGCATGCCCTCGCGCGGGCGGCATCCGGGGCCTGCCTGTACGCCCCCGCGGGCGGCTTCCGGGCATCCGCCGGGGCCCTGTGGGGACCTGGCGCGCGCCCCTGTGGGCCGCCTGCGGGGCCCCGTCCTCGAGGGCGCGCCCCGGGCTCCCGCTCCGGACTTCTGCGGCCGCCGCAGGGGGGTGGCCCCCGTCGGGAGCGGCCGGGCCACCCGGGGCGGGTTCGGCGCCGGGCGGACGGGCCCGGCGGGTGCGGGACAATGGGGGCATGCCTTCCGCACTGCCCGACGGTGACCCCATGCCCGAAGACGGCTCGCTGCCGTCGCATGCCCTGGCGGGCGCCGGGGAGCGGCCGCTCGGGTTCTACCTGCACGTCCCGTACTGCGCCACGCGCTGCGGGTACTGCGACTTCAACACCTACACGGCCACCGAGCTGCGGGGTACCGGTGGCGTGCTCGCCTCCCGGGAGAACTACGCCGACACCCTGATCGACGAGGTCCGCCTCGCCCGGAAGGTCCTCGGGGACGACCCGAGGGCGGTACGGACGGTGTTCGTCGGTGGCGGCACGCCGACGCTGCTGCCCGCAGCCGACCTCGTACGGATGCTCGCGGCGATCCGCGAGGAATTCGGGCTGGCCGAGGACGCCGAGGTCACGACCGAGGCCAACCCGGAGTCGGTGGACCCGCAGTACCTGGCGGAGCTGCGGGCGGGCGGGTTCAACCGGATCTCCTTCGGCATGCAGAGCGCCAGGCAGCACGTCCTGAAGGTGCTCGACCGTACGCACACCCCGGGGCGGCCGGAGGCGTGCGTCGCGGAGGCGCGGGCGGCCGGCTTCGAGCACGTGAACCTGGACCTGATCTACGGGACCCCGGGGGAGTCGGACGACGACTGGCGGGCCTCGCTGGAGGCGGCGCTGGGGGCCGGCCCGGACCACATCAGCGCCTACGCGCTGATCGTCGAGGAGGGCACCCAGCTCGCGCGGCGGATCCGCCGCGGCGAGGTCCCGATGACCGACGACGACGTGCACGCGGACCGGTACCTGATCCTCGACTCGGTGATGGCCGCGGCGGGCTACTCCTGGTACGAGGTCTCGAACTGGGCCACGACGGACGCCGGGCGCTGCCTGCACAACGAGCTGTACTGGCGCGGGGCCGACTGGTGGGGCGCGGGTCCGGGCGCGCACTCGCACGTGGGCGGCGTGCGGTGGTGGAACGTGAAGCACCCCGGCGCGTACGCGGCCGCGCTGGCGCAGGGGCGGTCCCCGGGCGCCGGGCGCGAGCTCCTCTCGCAGGAGGACCGCCGGGTCGAACGCATCCTGCTGGAGCTCCGGCTCGTGGACGGCGTCCCGCTGTCCCTGCTCGCCCCCGCCGGTCTCGCCGCCGCGGGGCGGGCACTGGCCGACGGTCTCCTGGAGCCGGGCCCGTACGGGGCGGGGCGCGCCGTCCTGACGCTGCGCGGCCGCCTCCTGGCCGACGCGGTGGTCCGCGACCTGGTCGACTAGGCGGCCCCGGCGGGCCGGCCCGGGCAGGCCGCCCACGAGGCGGGCAGGCCGCCACGGTGGTGTTGACCGAGGGGTTCCGCCGGGATCGTGACCGCGGGCCTTCCCCGGCCGGGCCGAGGCGCCCGAGGCGCCTACGGCGCCGTCACGTGGTCGATGAGGTGTTCCACCGCGCCCAGGAGGGTCGGTTCCAGGTCCTTGTACGAGGTCACGCGCGACAGGATGTGCTGCCAGGCGGCGCCGGTGTTCGGGGGCCAGCCCAGGGCGTGGCAGATGCCGGTCTTCCAGTCCTGGCCGCGGGGCACCACCGGCCAGGCCGGGATGCCGAGGGCGGACGGTTTCACCGCCTGCCAGACGTCCACGTACGGGTGGCCCACGATCAGGACGTCGGGGGAGGTCACCGAGGCGGCGATGCGGGACTCCTTCGTGCCCGGGACCAGATGGTCCACGAGGATCCCCAGGCGGGCGTCCGGGCCCGGGGCGAAGTCCGCCACGATGGCCGGGAGGTCGTCGATGCCTTCCAGGTACTCCACCACCACGCCTTCGATCCGCAGGTCGTCGCCCCAGACCCGCTCCACGAGTTCGGCGTCGTGGCGGCCCTCGACGTAGATCCGGCCCGCTCGCGCCACCCGCGCCCGCGCGCCCGGGACGGCCAGCGACCCGGACGCGGTGCGCAACGGGGCGGAGGGGCCGCGGGCGGGGCGGGTCAGGGTGACCACCGCGCCGTCCAGGAGGAACCCGCGGGGTTCGAGCGGGAAGACGCGGCGCTTGCCGAAACGGTCTTCCAGGGTGACGGTGCCCGCCTCGCAGCCCACCACCGCGCCGCAGAAGTCCGTACCCGCCACCTCGACCACCAGGTCCGGGTCGGCCGGCACCTCCGGGACGGGCTTGGCGCGCTTCCACTGGGGGGTCAGGTCGGGGGAGTAGTCACGCATCCGGCCGAGGGTAGGAGAGCGGGCGGCCTCAGAGCGCCGACACGCCGAAGCGGGCCGCGAGTGTGGCGCGTTGCGCACGGACGAACCCCGCGTCGACGACCGCTCCGTGACCCGGCACGTACAGAGCGTCGTCCCCGCCCAGGGCGAGGAGCCGGTCGAGCGCCGCCGGCCACTGGCGGGGCACGGCGTCCGGGCCGGCCTGGGGCTCGCCCGATTCCTCGACCAGGTCGCCGCAGAAGACGACCTCGCGGGTTCCGGGGACGAAGACGGCCAGGTCGTGCCGTGTGTGGCCGGGGCCGACGTTCGCCAGCAGCACCTGCACCCCGCCCAGATCGAGCGTCCACTCGCCCGACACCAGGTGCCGGGGGAGCACCAGGAGCTCCACCGCCTCGGCGGCCTCGGCCTCCGCGAGGCCGTGCCGGACGGCCTCGGCCCGGAGGTCGTCGTGGCTGACGGACAGCAGGTTGTCGAGCCCGACCGGGCCGTAGACCTGCGCGCCGGCGAACACCGCCCCGCCCAGCACGTGGTCGAAATGTCCGTGTGTGAATGCGATATGGGTCACGCGGCGGCCCGCCAGCCGCTCCGCCTCGGCCCGCACCCGCGCGCCCTCCCGTACGGATGAACCGGGGTCGATCAGGAGGGCCGAATCCTCGCCCACCACCAGTCCCACGGTGCAATCCCAGACCGGCAGGCGCCGCCGGCCGACCCGTTCGGTGAGTCGTTCCCAGCCCGCCTCTTCCCAACGCACGTCCATACCGCGACGCTACCTTGGTCGCCCGCCCTTGCTAGCGGTGTACCACCCCGCCGTACACTGACCGGGGTATGTCTGGCACTCGAACGCGCAGAGTGCCAATGGGCCCGGCCGGCCGGCGAACGACGAAACGATGGAGGTGTGCGCGATGCTCAGCGAACGCAGACTCGAAGTGCTGCGCGCCATCGTCCAGGACTACGTCGGGACGGAGGAGCCGGTGGGCTCCAAGGCGCTCACCGAGCGGCACCGGCTCGGCGTGTCGCCCGCCACCGTGCGCAACGACATGGCACTGCTGGAGGAGGAGGGCTACATCGCCCAGCCCCACACCAGCGCCGGCCGGATCCCCACCGACAAGGGCTACCGCCTCTTCGTCGACAAGCTGGCGGGGGTCAAGCCCCTGTCCACGCCCGAGCGCCGGGCCATCCAGAACTTCCTCGACGGCGCCGTGGACCTCGACGACGTGGTCGGCCGGACCGTACGGCTGCTCGCGCAGCTGACCCGGCAGGTCGCGGTCGTCCAGTACCCGAGCCTGACCCGCTCCACCGTCCGGCACGTGGAACTGCTCTCGCTGGCCCCGGCCCGCCTGATGCTCGTCCTCATCACGGACACCGGCCGGGTCGAGCAGCGGCTCGTCGACTGCCAGACCCCCTTCGGGGAGGCGTCGCTCGCCGATCTGCGGGCGCGCCTCAACAGCCGGGTCGTCGGCCGCAGGTTCACCGACGTGCCGCCGCTGGTGCAGGACCTTCCGGAGTCCTTCGAGGCCGAGGACAGGGCGACGGCGAAGGCTGTCCTCGACACCCTTCTCGAAACGCTGGTGGAGGAGGCGGAGGAGCGGCTGATGATCGGCGGCACCGCCAACCTCACCCGTTTCGGACACGATTTTCCCCTGACGATCAGGCCGGTGCTCGAAGCGCTGGAGGAGCAGGTCGTGCTCCTCAAGCTGCTGGGCGAGGCCAACGAGTCGGGAATGGCCGTAAAGATCGGGCATGAGAATGCCTACGAGGGACTGAACTCCACGTCCGTCGTCTCGGTCGGCTACGGTTCGGGCGGCGAAGCAGTCGCCAAACTCGGCGTGGTCGGACCGACCCGCATGGACTACCCCGGAACGATGGGAGCGGTACGCGCAGTGGCACGTTACGTCGGACAGATCCTGGCGGAGTCGTAAGTGGCCACGGACTACTACGCCGTTCTCGGCGTGCGCCGCGACGCATCGCAGGACGAGATCAAGAAGGCCTTCCGCCGCCTCGCGCGTGAACTCCACCCGGACGTGAATCCGGACCCGAAGACGCAGGAGCGCTTCAAGGAGATCAACGCCGCGTACGAGGTGCTCTCGGACCCGCAGAAGAAGCAGGTCTTCGACCTCGGCGGCGACCCGCTGTCCTCCTCGGGCGGCGGTGGCGGAGCGGGCGGCTTCGGGGCGGGTGGCTTCGGCAACTTCTCCGACATCATGGACGCCTTCTTCGGCCAGTCCCAGCAGCGCGGACCGCGTTCGCGGACCCGCCGCGGCCAGGACGCCATGATCCGCCTCGACCTGGAACTGGACGAGGCCGCCTTCGGCACCACCAAGGACATCCAGGTCGACACGGCCGTCGTGTGCACCACCTGCTCCGGTGAAGGGGCCGCCCCCGGCACTTCGGCGCAGACGTGTGACATGTGCCGCGGCCGCGGTGAGGTCTCGCAGGTCACCCGGTCCTTCCTGGGCCAGGTCATGACCTCGCGCCCCTGCCCGCAGTGCCAGGGCTTCGGCACCGTGGTCCCGACCCCGTGCCCCGAGTGTGCGGGCGACGGGCGGATCCGCTCCCGCCGCAGCCTGACGGTCAAGATCCCCGCCGGTGTCGAGAACGGCACCCGGATCCAGCTCGCGGGCGAGGGCGAGGTCGGCCCCGGCGGCGGCCCCGCCGGCGACCTGTACGTGGAGATCCACGAGCTGCCGCACCCGACCTTCCAGCGGCGCGGGGACGACCTGCACTGCACGGTCACCCTCCCGATGACCGCGGCGGCCCTGGGCACCAAGTGCCCGCTGGAGACGCTGGACGGGATGGAGGAGATCGACATCCGGCCCGGCACGCAGTCCGGCCAGGCGATCCCGCTGCACGGTCGGGGCGTCACCCACCTGCGCGGCGGCGGGCGCGGCGACCTCATCGTGCACGTCGAGGTCACCACCCCCGGCAAGCTGGACCCGGCGCAGGAGGACCTGCTGCGCCAGCTGGCGAAGCTGCGCGGCGAGGAGCGGCCGCTGGGCCAGTTCGCGCCGGGCCAGCAGGGGCTGTTCAGCCGCCTGAAGGACGCCTTCAACGGGCGCTGAGCCGCGCGCGGCGGCGTACGGCACCACGTGCGCGCGCACGGACGAGAACGACCGCGAGCCCGGTCCGGGGATGCCCCGGACCGGGCTCGCCGCATGGCGCCGGCGCGTTTCGGGCACCCCGGTGAAGGGGACTATGCCAGGCGAATGCCGTGATTCGGCCCCGTGAGCGGGACATGGCACGATGCAGACCATGTCCTCCGCACCGAACGGTCTCTTCGCGTATCCGATCGTGCAGGCTCCCATGGCCGGCGGCGCGTCCTGCCCGCCGCTCGCCGCCGCCGTGTGCGAGGCGGGCGGGCTGGGCTTCCTGGCCGGCGGGTACAAAACCGCCGACGGCATGTACCAGGAGATCAAGCGGCTGCGCGCGCTCACCCGC
The DNA here is from genome assembly GCF_040611715.1 of Streptomyces sp. NPDC006544. Taxonomy (NCBI): domain Bacteria; kingdom Bacillati; phylum Actinomycetota; class Actinomycetes; order Kitasatosporales; family Streptomycetaceae; genus Streptomyces; species Streptomyces sp. NPDC006544. The sequence goes on from NZ_JBEXOV010000006.1 coordinate 37,510, forward strand.
CGCCCGTTCGGCGTCAACCTCTTCATGCCGCAGACCGGATACGTGGACCCGGCCGCCGTGGAGGCGTACCGCGGCCAGCTCGCCGGCGAGGCCAGCTGGTACGAGATCTCGCTCGCCGAAGAGGACATCATCGGCACCAGCGACGACGGCTACGACGCCAAACTCGCCATTCTCATCGAGGACCCGGTCCCCGTGGTCTCGTTCACCTTCGGCCTGCCCTCGCCCGCGGCCCTCACCTGCCTGCGCAAGGCCGGTACGTACACGATCGCCACGGTCACCTCCGTGGAGGAGGCCCGCGCCGCGCAGGAGGCGGGCGCCGACGCCGTGTGCGTCCAGGGCATGGAGGCGGGCGGCCACCAGGGCACCCACCGCGACGACCCCCAGGCCGACGGCACGGCGGGCCTGGGACTGCTCGCGCTCGTGGCGCAGGTACGGGAGAGCGTGGCCCTGCCGATCATCGCGGCGGGCGGGCTGATGCGCGGCTCGCAGATCGCCGCGCTGCTGGCCGCGGGCGCGGAGGCGGCGCAGCTCGGCACGGCGTTCCTGGCCTGTCCGGAGTCCGGCGCGGACCCGCTGCACAAGAAGGCGCTGACCGACCCGCTGTTCGTCCGTACGGAGATGACCCGGGCCTTCTCGGGGCGCCCGGCCCGGGGGCTGGTCAACCGGTTCATGCGCGAGCACGGCCCGTACGCCCCCGCGGCCTACCCGCAGGTGCACCACCTGACCTCGCCGCTGCGCAAGGCGGCCGCGGCGGCCGGGGACCCGCAGGGCATGGCCCTGTGGGCGGGCCAGGGGCACCGGCTGGCGCGGACGATGCCCGCGGGCGAGCTCGTCGAGGTGCTCGCGGCGGAACTCTCGGCGGCGCAGAACGCGTTGAAGACAAGGCAAATGAGGAGTGCGTCATGACCGCCCCCGTGTTCGTGGTCGAAAAGGTCCCCGAGGGACCGGAGTTCGTCCTGGACGGCCCCGAGGGCCGGCACGCGGTGTCCGTGAAGCGGCTGACCCCGGGCGAGGCCCTGGTCCTGGCCGACGGCCGGGGCGGCTGGGCCGAGGCCGTCGTGACGGCGGCCGAGGGCAAGGACCGCCTGGTGGTCCGCGTGAGCGGGGTCTTCGAGGAGGCGGAGCCGGCCGTCCGGATCACCGTCGTCCAGGCCCTGCCCAAGGGCGACCGGGGCGAGGTCGCCGTCGAGACCATGACGGAGACCGGCGTCGACGCGATCGTGCCCTGGCAGGCCTCGCGCTGCATCACCCAGTGGCGCGGGGACCGCGGCGCCAAGTCCCTGGCGAAGTGGCGGGCCACCGCCCGCGAGTCCGGCAAGCAGTCGCGCCGGGTCCGCTTCCCCGAGGTCGCCGAAGCCCTCTCCACCAAGCAGGTCGCGGCACTGCTCGCCGGGGCCGACCTCGCGATGGTCCTCCACGAGGACCGCGACGCGCCCTCGGGCGCCCTGGCCACGGCGGAACTGCCCGCGGCGGGCTCCGTCGTCCTGGTGGTCGGACCCGAGGGCGGGGTCTCCCCGGAGGAGCTCGCCGCCTTCGCGGCGGCCGGCGCCCACCCGTACCGGCTGGGCCCCTCGGTGCTGCGCACCTCCACCGCCGGGACGGCGGCGGCGGCGGTCCTGCTGGCCAGGACGGGCCGCTGGTCCTGAGCGGCCGTCCCCGCGCCGCACCGGCCGGAAACCGGCCCGCGGAGCCGGCCCCGGGCCGCCCCTGAAAACCGGCCCGGGGGCTCCCCGGGGGCTCGCCGGGGGACGCCCCGAAGGCGCGGAACCCGAGCCGCCGGTCCTGGCGCGGCGGCGGCCCGTCCCCGGCGGTGGATACCATGCCGGAACCGATCGAACGTCACGGAGGGACCAGCGAAATGGCCGGTGAACCGCAGGCCGACTGCCTGTTCTGCAAGATCGTCGAGGGAAACATCCCGGCGACGATCGTCCGGGAGACCGAGACGACCGTAGCCTTCCGGGACATCAACCCGCAGGCGCCCAGCCACGTCCTCGTCATCCCGAAGGCGCACTACGCCGACGCCGCGTCCCTCGCCGCCGCCGCGCCCGAGCTCGCCGCCGACGTACTGCGCGAGGCGGGCCACGTCGCCGCCGACGAGAAGATCGTCGAGCACGGCTACCGGGTCGTCTTCAACACCGGCGCCGGCGCCGGCCAGACCGTCTTCCACGCCCACGCGCACGTCCTCGGCGGGCGCGGGCTCCAGTGGCCCCCCGGATAAGACGTGTCCGTACGGGAATTCGTCGTGCTGGGCACCGCCAGCCAGGTGCCCACCCGGCACCGCAACCACAACGGCTACCTGCTGCGCTGGGACGGCGAGGGCATCCTCTTCGATCCCGGCGAGGGCACCCAGCGCCAGATGCTGCGCGCCGGGGTCGCCGCGCACGACATCAACCGGATCTGCGTCACCCACTTCCACGGTGACCACAGCCTCGGCCTCGCCGGAGTCATCCAGCGGATCAACCTCGACCGGGTCCCGCACCCCGTCACCGCGCACTATCCGGCCTCCGGGCAGAAGTTCTTCGACCGGCTGCGCTACGCCACGGCCTACCGCGAGACGGTACGGCTGGCCGAGGAGCCGGTCGCCGAGGACGGCCTCCTGGCCCGCACCGACTCCTACACCCTGGACGCGGTACGGCTCTCCCACCCGGTGGAGTCCTTCGGCTACCGGATCACCGAGCCCGACGGGCGCCGGATACGGCCCGAACTGCTCGCACTCCACGGGATCAAGGGCCCGGACGTGGGCCGGATCCAGCGCGAGGGCCGCCTCGGCGGGGTCACCCTGGACGAGGTCAGCGAGCCGCGCGCCGGGCAGCGCTTCGCCTTCGTGATGGACACCCGGCTCTGCGAGGGCGTCGACGCGCTCGCCCAGGGCTGCGACATGCTGGTGATCGAGTCGACGTTCCTCGACGAGGACGTCCAACTCGCCACCGACCACGGCCACCTCACCGCCGGACAGGCCGCCCGGGCGGCACGGGAGGCGGGCGTACGGCACCTCGTGCTGACGCACTTCTCGCAGCGCTACACCGACCCGGCGGAGTTCGAACGGCAGGCCCGCGCGGCCGGGTTCGAGGGCGAGCTGACGATCGCGGCCGACCTCGTACGGGTGCCCGTGCCGAAGCGGACCTGAGGACGGCGGCCCGCCCCCGGCACGCCGCTCCCCCCGGCACGCCGCCCCCGGCCCGCCGCTTCCCCCCGGCACGTCGCCCCTCGGGGGGTGCCCCCGCCGGCCGCACCGCGCCCGACGTGCGGTGCGGCGGCGGTACGGCCACCCCGCAGCAGGAGAGCCACGGCACTCCCTCGGTGATCTGCGCCACACTGTTGTCCTGGTCCTTCCGGGAGGGTGGAGCCGGGCGGCCGTCGCACGTCGCCCCCCTTGCGGAGACGACCCGCCAAGATGTGGATCAGGCACCACTTCCAGCGAAACGCGCGCCGAACGGAGAGCACCTCGTGAGCAGTCGGGACAGCCGGGACAGCCGCACCGCCGCCGTGGACCCGCTCGGTCCGCTGCGCGATCCCCAGGAGCCGGGCTGCGACGTCTTCCTGACCGGCGCCGTGTTCCTCGACATCATCTTCACCGGCCTCGACTCGGCCCCCGTGCGCGGTACGGAGTCCTGGGCGCGCGGCATGGGTTCCAGCCCCGGCGGCGTCGCCAACATGGCCACGGCCCTCGCCCGGCTCGGCCTGCGCACCTCGCTCGCCGCCGCCTTCGGGGACGACCACTACGGCGAGTACTGCTGGGACGCGCTGGAGCAGGGCGAGGGAATCGACTTGTCGATGTCACGGACCGTGCCCGGCTGGCACAGCCCCGTCACCGTCTCCATGGCGTACGAGGGCGAACGCACGATGGTCTCGCACGGCCACGAGGCTCCGCCCCCGGCGGGCCCCGGGCCCTTCCCGCAGTGCCCGCCCCGCGCCCGTGCGGCCGTGGCCTCGCTCGGCACGGGCGGCGGGGAGGCGTGGGTGGCCGAGGCGGCCCGGCGGGGGGCGCGGGTCTTCGCCGACGTCGGATGGGACGAGAGCGGGCGGTGGGACCTGGGGGCGCTGGCCGACCTGGAGCACTGCGAGGCGTTCCTGCCCAATGCGGGCGAGGCGATGGCCTACACGCGCACCGACTGCCCGCGCGCGGCGGCGCGGACGCTGGCCGAGAAGGTCCCGATCGCGGTGGTGACCATGGGGTCCGAGGGCTCGTACGCGGTGGACGGGCGGACCGGGGAGAGCGCCGAGGTCCCGGCGATCGCGGTCGAGGCGCTGGACCCGACCGGAGCGGGCGACGTCTACGTGGCGGGCTTCCTCACCGGCACCCTCGCCGGCTGGCCGCTGGCGGACCGGCTGGCCTTCGCGGGCCTGACGGCGGCCCTGTCGGTCCAGGAGTTCGGGGGCTCGCTGTCGGCCCCCGGATGGCCGGAAGTGGCCGCCTGGTGGCGCACCGCGCCGCAGGACGTGCGCGGGCGGTACGGGTTCCTGGACGACCTGGTCCCGCCCGGCGCCGCCCCGGCCAGCCGGCGCCGGGCGGTCCCGACCATCGGCTTCCGGCACCCCGCGTAGGAGCGCGCCGGAAAACCTCTCGGGGATGGGGCGGCGGCGACGTAGGCTTGGAGGTCCGGAGGTCGTCGATCGGCGCGGCCCCTCAGTGGGAGGTATGCGCAGGCCACAGTGCCGGCCCATGACTCAGACAACGAGAGCCCAGATCCCCGCACCGGGACAGGCGCGAGCCCACTTCAGCGTCCCGGCCACCCATCCGATGGTGTCCGTCCTCGGATCGGGAGACGCGCTGTTGCGCGTGATCGAGAAGGCCTTCCCGAAGGCCGACATCCATGTTCGGGGCAATCAGGTCAGCGCGATCGGCGCGGCGGCGGAAGTCGCCCTGATCCAGCGCCTGTTCGACGAGATGATGCTGGTGCTCCGCACCGGGCAGCCGATGACGGAGGACGCAGTGGAACGCTCGATCGCCATGCTCAAGTCGAGCCGCAACGGCGACGGGCCGGACGAGACCCCGGCCGAGGTGCTCACTCAGAACATCCTCTCCAGCCGCGGACGCACGATCCGGCCCAAGACCCTGAACCAGAAGCGGTACGTCGACGCGATCGACAAGAACACGATCGTCTTCGGCATCGGCCCCGCCGGTACCGGCAAGACCTACCTCGCCATGGCCAAGGCGGTCCAGGCCCTGCAGTCCAAACAGGTCAGCCGGATCATCCTGACCCGCCCCGCCGTCGAGGCCGGCGAGCGGCTCGGCTTCCTGCCGGGCACGCTCTTCGACAAGATCGACCCGTACCTGCGCCCCCTCTACGACGCCCTGCACGACATGATCGACCCGGACTCGATCCCGCGCCTGATGGCGGCGGGCACCATCGAGGTCGCGCCCCTCGCCTACATGAGGGGAAGGTCGCTCAACGAGGCGTTCGTCGTCCTCGACGAGGCGCAGAACACCACCACCGAGCAGATGAAGATGTTCCTGACCCGCCTCGGCTTCGACTCGAAGATCGTCATCACCGGTGACGTCACCCAGGTCGACCTGCCGGGCGGCGCCAAGAGCGGTCTGCGCCAGGTCCAGGACATCCTGGAAGGGGTGCCCGACATCCACTTCTCGCGGCTCACGTCCGAGGATGTCGTCCGGCACAAGCTGGTCGGCCGTATCGTCGACGCGTACGAGAAGTACGACGACATCCAGGCGCGCCAGGCCGGCCCAGACGGCGGCGAGCGCACCCGGAACGGCCACCAGCGGAAGTAGAACCCAGCGCACCATGTCGATCGACGTCAACAACGAGTCCGGAACCGAGGTCGACGAGCAGGCGATCCTCGACATCGCCCGCTACGCGCTCACCCGGATGCGGATCCACCCGCTCTCGGAGCTCTCCGTCATCGTCGTCGACGAGGAGGCGATGGAGCAGCTCCACATCCAGTGGATGGACCTACCCGGACCCACCGACGTCATGTCCTTCCCGATGGACGAACTGCGTCCGCCGTCCAAGGACGAGGAGGAGCCCCCGCAGGGGCTCCTCGGTGACATCGTGCTCTGTCCCGAAGTGGCCAAGAAGCAGGGCGAGGACGCGCCGACGCGGCACTCCATGGACGAGGAGCTCCAGCTCCTGACCGTCCACGGGGTGCTGCACCTGCTCGGCTACGACCACGAGGAGCCGGACGAGAAGGCCGAGATGTTCGGCCTCCAGGCGGCCATCGTCGACGGCTGGCGCGGCGAGCGCGGCGTGACCGGCCCGTCCCCGGCCCCGACCGTCTCGTGACCGGCGATCCCCAGCTGATCACCGGGGCCGTCCTGCTGGTCGTGGTGGCCTGGTTCGCGGCGTGCGCGGAGTCCGGCATCGCCCGGATCTCCACCTTCCGCGCCGAACAGGCCGTACGGGACGGCCGGCGCGGCAGCGCCAAGCTGGCGCAGGTCGCCGCCGATCCCACCCGCTACCTCAACGTCGCCCTGCTGGTCCGGGTCACCTGCGAGATGGCGGCGGGCGTGCTCGTCACCTACGTCTGCCTCGACGAGTTCGGGGAGAACTGGACCGCGCTCTTCGTGGCCATCGGCGTGATGGTGCTGGTCTCGTTCGTGGCGGTCGGGGTGTCTCCGCGCACCATCGGCCGGCAGCATCCGCTGAACACCGCCACGGCGGCCGCCTACGTCCTCGTCCCGCTCGCCCGCGTCATGGGGCCCGTCCCGCAGCTGCTGATCCTCATCGGCAACGCGCTCACACCCGGCAAGGGCTTCCGCAAGGGGCCCTTCGCCTCCGAGGCCGAGCTGCGCGCGATGGTGGACCTGGCGGAGAAGGAGTCGCTCATCGAGGACGACGAGCGCCGGATGGTGCACCAGGTCTTCGAGCTGGGCGACACGCTCGTGCGCGAGGTGATGGTGCCCCGTACCGACCTGGTGTGCATCGAGCGGTACAAGACGATCCGTCAGGCGACCACGCTCGCGCTGCGCTCCGGCTTCTCGCGCATCCCCGTCACCGGGGAGAACGAGGACGACATCGTGGGCGTCGTGTACCTGAAGGACCTGGTCCGCAAGACCCACATCAGCCGCGAGTCGGAGACCGATCTGGTCTCGACGGCGATGCGGCCGGCGGTCTTCGTTCCGGACACCAAGAACGCGGGCGACCTGCTGCGCGAGATGCAGTCGGTGCGCAACCACGTGGCGGTGGTCATCGACGAGTACGGCGGCACCGCCGGCATCGTCACCATCGAGGACATCCTGGAGGAGATCGTCGGCGAGATCACCGACGAGTACGACCGGGAGATCGCGCCGGTGGAGGAGCTGGGCGGGGACAGCTACCGGGTCACCGCGCGGCTGGACATCACCGACCTCGGGGAGCTGTTCAAGGTCGACTCCTTCGACGACGAGGACGTCGAGACCGTCGGCGGGCTGCTTGCCAAGGCACTGGGCCGGGTGCCGATCGCCGGCGCCTCGGCGGTGGTGGACCTGCCGGACGGACGGCCGCTGCGGCTGACCGCCGAATCCCCGGCGGGACGACGCAACAAGATCGTGACGGTACTGGTGGAGCCGCTGGCTCCGGCGGTGACGGTGGAGGACGGGGCGGAATGACACCGAGCGAGCTGCGCGACTTCTGCCTGGGTTTCAACGCGGCGGTGGAGGAGTTCCCCTTCACCCCGGAGACCTCGGTGTTCAAGGTGCTGGGGAAGGTGTTCGCGCTGTCGGCGCTGGACGGCGACCCGCTGAAGGTCAACCTCAAGTGCGAACCGGAGCAGGCGGTGCGGCTGCGGGAGGAGCACGAGGCGGTCGTGCCGGGCTGGCACATGAACAAGCGGCACTGGAACACGGTCACGGTGGGCGGGCCGGGGGCCCTGCCCGACGCCCTGGCCCGGGAGCTCGTCGAGGACTCGTACGACCTCGTGGTCGCCGGTCTGCCGAAGGCCGAACGGCTGCGGCTCGACCGGCCGTAGCGCGCGAGCGTGTCCGCGGGGCCGTCGTGCGGCCCCGCGGACCCGCTCCCTATGCTTCGGACCATGACCGACAGCACCGGGATCGACCCCGAAGACAACAAGATCATCACGTTGGCGCGCAGCGCCCGGGCCCGCAACGGCGTGGCCGAGGGGGCGGCGGTCCGGGACGAGACCGGCCGTACGTACGTCGCCGGGACCGTGGAGCTGGACTCCCTCAAGCTCAGCGCGCTCCGGACGGCCGTCGCGATGGCGGTGGCCAGCGGAGCGCGGTCCCTGGAGGCCGCCGCGGTCGTCAGCGCGGCGGACGCCCCCGCCGACGCCGACCGTGCGGCGGTCCGCGACCTCGGCGGCCCGGACACCCCGGTCCTCCTGGCGGGCCCGGACGGCACGCTCAAGTCGACCACTCCCGCGGGCTGAAGCGCGGGCGTCACGCCGGCAGCGCGGCGGCGGCCGGACGGCGGCGGATGACCATCGCCATCAGCGCCGCCATCGCGCACAGCGCGCCCGAGGCGTACCAGACCAGGTCGTACGAGCCGAAGGCGTCGCGGGCCAGGCCGCCCAGGAAGGCCACGAGCGCGGCGCCGACCTGGTGCGCAGCCAGGACCCAGCCGAAGACGATGGCGCTGTCCTCGCCGTAGTGCTCGCGGCACAGCGCGATCGTCGGCGGGACGGTCGCGACCCAGTCCAGGCCGTAGAAGACGATGAAGAACACCATCGGCACGTCGACGGCCGGGGCCAGCAGCATCGGCAGGAAGAGCAGCGAGATCCCGCGCAGGGCGTAGTAGACGACGAGCAGGCGACGCGCCTCGAAGCGGTCCGTCAGCCAGCCGGAGAACACCGTGCCGATCACGTCGAACAGGCCGATCACGGCCAGCAGGCCGGCCGCCGCCGTCACCGGCATGCCGTGGTCGTGGGCCGACGGCACGAAGTGGGTCTTGACCAGTCCGTTGGTGGAGGCTCCGCAGATCGCGAAGGTGCCCGCCAGCAGCCAGAAGGGCCCGGTCCGGGCCGCCCGGAAGAGCACGGCCACCGTGCGGCGGGCGGCGCCCCGGACGGGTGCGGGCCTGGCCGCGTAGGTGCCTCCGTAGGGGGCGAGTCCGACGTCCGCCGGGTGGTCGCGCAGGAGCAGCCAGACGAAGGGCACGACGGTCAGGGCCGCCAGCGAGACGGTGACGGCCGCCGGACGCCAGCCGTGGTGCTCCACCAGCCAGGCCAGCAGCGGCAGGAAGATCAGCTGGCCGGAGGCCCCGGCGGCCGTGAGGATGCCGGTGACCAGGCCGCGCCGGGCGACGAACCAGCGGTTGGTCACCGTCGCGGCGAAGGCCAGCGCCATCGAACCGCTGCCCAGCCCGACCAGGACGCCCCAGTACATGATCAGCTGCCACGAGGCGGTCATCCACAGCGTGGCCACCGAGCCGGCGGCAATGACGGTCAGCGCGATCGCGACGACCCTGCGGATGCCGAAGCGGTCCATGAGCGCGGCGGCGAACGGCGCGGTGAGCCCGTACAGCGCGAGGTTCACGGACACGGCGAGGCCGATGGTGCCGTGCGACCAGTCGAACTCCTCGTGCAGCGGCTCGATGAGCAGCCCGGGGAGGGAGGCGAAGGCGGCGGCGCCGATGATCGTCACGAAGGCGACGGCCGCGACGGACCAGGCGCGGTGGACTCGGGGAGGAGCGGCCTCGGGGGCCGGCGAGGGTGCTGTCTGCGTCGTCACGACGACAGCTTCCGGGGGCGGCGGCCCTCCGCGACAGTGGCCTGAACGACAGCCTTCGGTATGATCGGGCCATGGACTCCCCGCCGCACCGCGTCGTCGTCCTCGCCCTCGCCGGCCTCCTGCCGTTCGAGCTCGGGATCCCGCACCGGATCTTCGGCCGGGCCAAGGATCCGGCCGGCCGGCCGCTCTACGAGATCCTCACCTGCGGGCTCGCCCCCGGCCCGGTGCCCACGGACGCCGACTTCGCGATCCACGTCGGGCACGGGCCGGAGCTCCTGGCCACGGCCGACACGGTGGTGGTCCCCGCCTCCTACGAGCTGGGCACGGTCCACTCGGAGGGACGGCTCACCCCCGAACTCGCCGCCGCGCTCGCGCACATCAGGCCCGGCACGCGGCTGGTCTCCATCTGCACGGGTGGTTACGTGCTGGCCGCCGCGGGGTACCTGGACGGCCGCCGGGCCACCACCCACTGGGCGTCGGCCGAGCACTTCCAGCAGTTGTTCCCGGCCGTACGGGTCGACGCGGACGTGCTGTACACCGACGAGGGGGACGTGCTGACCTCGGCCGGTGTCGCCTCGGGCGTCGACCTGTGCCTGCACATCGTGCGCCGGGACCACGGCGCGGCCGTCGCCAACCAGGTGGCCAGGCTCACCGTCGTACCGCCGCACCGCGAGGGCGGGCAGGCGCAGTACATCGCCCGCCCGGTGCCGCAGCCGCAGCAGGCCAGCACCGCCGCGGCCCGCGCCTGGGTGATGGACCGGCTGCACGAGCCGCTGCGGCTGACCGATCTGGCCCGGCAGGAGGCCGTGTCCGTACGGACCTTCACGCGCAGGTTCCGCGAGGAGTCGGGGGTCAGCCCCGGCGAGTGGATCGTGGGGCAGCGGGTGGAGCGGGCCCGCACCCTGCTGGAGCAGACCGACCTGCCGATGGAACAGGTGGCGCGGGAGACGGGCTTCGGCGCGGCGCAGTCGCTGCGCAAGCACGTGCAGGCGGCGCTCGGCGTCAGCCCGACGGCCTACCGCAGGACGTTCCGGGACACCCTGCGGGACCCCCGTGAGGACGCCCGCGACGACCGCCGCCGGCCCGGCCGCCGTGACGGCTCCCGTGACGGCTCCGGTGACGGCTCCGGTGACACTCCGCCATCTCCTGATGGGACATCAGTTGCTGCCGGGTCCGTGCATTGACTTCTCCCGCCGCCCGCTCGTGAATGACCCCCTGTCGGGGTACGGGAACCCAGGGGGCGGGCAGTGCGGAGACCGGCGCGGAGCAGAGGGCGGTCGGCGGCCGTCGCCATGGCGGTGCTGGCGGCCGCGGCCGGAGGCGCGCTGAGCCCGCCCGCCGCCGCCGAGGGGGAGACGCCCCCGGGGCGGGCTCCCGGCCGGGTGGAGTTCCCGACGCACTGCCTGGCGCCCCAGGAGGCCGGGCTGCCACCCGCCGACGGGCCCACCACCGCGCGGATCACCGTGGACGACCCGGAGCCGGGCGTCGGCGACACCGTCACCGTGACCTACCAGGTGCTCGGCACGCCCGCCGTGAACCCGCTCCCCGTCGACCTGCCCGCCGACGTGCTCACGCCGACCGGGCGGGTCGTCCTCGGGGGAGCCCAGAGCGGCGAGGTGACGGTCGTCGGAGCCAGGCGCAACGACCCCGTCACGGCGGGCGGGACGCTGCCGGCCGTCACCATGACCGGCACCTTCACCGTCACCGCGCCCGGCGAGATCACTCTCGCCCCGGGCGCCTACACGCTGCACACCAGCCACTTGTCGGACCTCGACACGACGTGCGCGGCCGACGTGCCGGCGGAGCCGGGCCCGGCGCGGGATCCGGCGCCGGGCACGGACCCGGCGGGGACCCCCGGTCCGACGCCCGCCACCCCTCCCGTGCCTGCCCCCGCCACCCTCCCCGTTTCCGAGCGGGTCACCGCGAGCCCGCTGCCGACGGCCAACCTGCGGTCCGTGTGGCTCGGCGGAGCCTCCGGGAAGCCGGGTGCCACGCTCCAGGTCACCGGCGCCGGCTTCGTCCCCGGCGCGAGCGTCACCGTGGCCGGCCGCGCCGGCGCGGCCGAGACCACCGACCGGGTGACGGCGCAGGCCGACGAGCTGGGCGTGGTCCTCGCCGAGCTGCCGGTCACGGACAGGGCCACCACCGCGGTCGTGGCGTACGAGGGCGGGGCGTGGTCGGCGACAGGGGGCTCCGGCCCGGCGGCGTACACGGTGATCGAGGTCACTCCCGTGCCCCCGGACGCGCGGAAGGTGACGGCCGTCGTCGAGCCCGGCGCGCTGGGCATGACCCAGGAGGGCGAGGCGGTCACCCTGGGCGCGGTCCCGTACGGGGACGGCGGCGCGGCGGCCGGCCGGATCGGCACCGTCACCGTCAAGGACGCCCGGGGCGGACCGGCGGGCTGGTCCCTGATCGGAAAGGTCACCGACTTCACGGGCACCGGCGCGGGCGGGACCGCGGTGCACATCCCGGGCGCCTCCTTGAGCTGGACCCCGGTGTGCGCGGCGGCCGCCGGGAGCCCGAGCGCGTGCACGCCGGGCAGCGCGGGCACGGTCGGCCCCGACGGCGCGGTCCTCGCCTCCACGCCCGACGCCGCGCTCGTCGGGGGCACCTTCACCCTCGACGCCGCGCTCACCCTCCGGGTCCCGCCGTACACCCCGCCGGGCGCGTACACCGCGGTGCTGACGCTGACCCTGTCATGAGAGCCGGGGAGCCCGAGGCGGCCCGGCCCGCCGCGGCGCCGTCGGCGGTGGAGGCCGCCGGCGTGCGGGTCGTGCGGGGCGTGCGGGCCGTGCGGGTCGTGCGGGGCGTGCTGGCCGTGCGCGCCGTGCTGGCCGTGCTGGTGCTGGCCGGGGCGGGGGCGCTGCTGGCGGGCGCTGCCGGGCCGGCCTCGGCCGCCGACAACGGCCAGTGGTCCGTACTGCCCGCCGCCAACACCATCGGGCAACGGCCGTACTTCTACCTCTCCGCGGCCCCCGGCGCGACCGTCGCCGACTCCGTCACCGTCACCAACCGGACCGGCCGGCCCCGTACCTTCCGCCTCTACGCCGCCGACGCCTACAACACCGCCCGCGACGGCGGCTTCGCCCTCCGCGGCCCCGACGAGCCGCGGAGGGCGACCGGAGCCTGGGCGAAGCTCGCGCAGGACCGGATCACCGTCCCCGCCGGCGGGGCCCTCGGCGTGGGCTTCACCCTCACCGTTCCCGACCGGGCGGAGCCCGGGGACCACCCCGGAGCCATCGTGGCCCTGGAGGACCGGCCGGGCGCCACGGCCGGGCAGGGGGTCGGCGTGCAGCAGGCGGTCGCCGCCCGGGTCTACCTGCGGGTCACCGGCCCCACCGCCCCCGCGCTCGCCGTCGAGGACCTCCGCGTCGCCGCCGCGGGCACCGCGGGCGCGGAGGTCTCGTACACGCTGCGCAACCTCGGCAACGTCACCCTCCGGCCCCGGGCCACCCTCACGGCCTCGGGAGTCCTCGGCCGCGTCCTGGACGCACGCACCCTCCCGGGCCTGCCCGCCGAGCTGCTGCCGGGCCAGGCGGTCCGGCTGGGTGCCCGCTGGGAGAACCCCCCGGAGCTGGAGTGGAGCGAGGTCACGGTCGAGGCGGGAGCCGGGGGAACCAGCTCCCGGGCCACCGTCGGCCATGCCGCGCACCCCGCTCTGAACGGCCTCCTGGCGGCCGCCCTCGCGCTCCTGGCGGCAGCCTGGTCGGCGCTGGGAGCCGCATCGGGGAGAATGGCCCGTATGAGCGATCGTTCCCCCGAGACCACCAGCCCGCACCGTGCGGGCTTCGCATGCTTCGTCGGCCGTCCCAACGCGGGGAAGTCGACCCTGACCAACGCGCTCGTGGGTACCAAGGTCGCGATCACCTCCAACAGGCCGCAGACCACCCGCCACACGGTCCGCGGCATCGTGCACCGCCCCGACGCACAGCTCGTCCTCGTCGACACGCCCGGCCTGCACAAGCCGCGCACGCTGCTCGGCGAGCGACTCAACGACGTCGTGCGCGCGACCTGGTCCGAAGTCGACGTCATCGGCTTCTGCCTGCCCGCCGACCAGAAGCTCGGCCCCGGCGACAAGTTCATCGTCAAGGAGCTCGCGGGGATCAAGAAGACCCCCAAGATCGCGATCATCACCAAGACCGACCTCGTCGAGTCCAAGGTGGTGGGTGAGCAGCTCCTCGCCGTTCACCAGCTCGCCGAGGAGCTGGGCTTCGAGTGGGCCGAGATCGTCCCCGTCTCGGCGGTCGGCGACAGCCAGGTCCAGCTGCTGGCGGACCTGATCGCGCCGATGCTGCCGAAGAGCCCGCCGCTGTACCCGGAGGGCGACCTCACCGACGAGCCCGAGATGGTGATGGTCGCGGAGCTGATCCGCGAGGCGGCGCTGGAGGGCGTACGCGACGAGCTCCCGCACTCCATCGCGGTCGTCGTGGAGGAGATGATCCCCCGGGAGAACCGGCCGGCGGACCGCCCGCTGCTGGACATCCACGCGAACCTCTACATCGAGCGGCCCAGCCAGAAGGGCATCATCATCGGCCCGAAGGGCGCCCGGCTGAAGGAGGTCGGGATGAAGTCGCGCAAGCACATCGAGGCGCTGCTCGGCACGCCGGTCTTCCTCGACCTGCACGTGAAGGTCGCCAAGGACTGGCAGCGCGACCCCAAGCAGCTCCGCAAGCTCGGCTTCTAGGCGGGCGTTCGGGGCCGATGGCGGGCCGGCCCCGGGTGGCCGCTCGTGGCGGCCGGCTCAGAGGAGCCGCCGCACCTTCACAGGATCCGCTCGCGCGGGAACGCGCCGAAGCTGTGCAGGAAGCACGCCGAGACCAGGTCGTACTCCCCGGCGGGGAAGGTCTCCGCGAGGTCGTGCCGCTCCCACGCGGTGCGGTCCGCGACCCCGGCCCCGACGGCCCGGTCCGCGGCCCGCTCCAGGGCGACCCCGGAGATGTCCGTCCCGGTGACATGCCAGCCCTGCCGCGCGAGCCACACGGCGTCGCCGCCCTCGCCGCAGCCGAGATCGAGGGCCCGCCCGGGTGCGAGCGACGCGGCCTCGCGGGCCAGCACGGCGTTGGCCTCGCCGCTCCAGACCTTCTCGCTCTCGCGGTAGCGGGTGTCCCAGTACTCCTCGCCCACGCATTCGGCGGCGGCCTCGGGGGAGTGCTGGTGCTCGTCGTGCGCCATGGGGACCTCTTTCCGTTCGGTGCGACCCCTGCGCCCCGATGCTCCGCCCCCCACCCCGCCCCCACCAAGCAACCTTGCCGTTCCGGCAAACCGGGCTCAGGACACGGCCGGCCGGCCCCGGACCCGGCGCCGCCGCGGCCGGCGGATCACAGCGGGCGCTCGGCGATCAGGGCCGTGCCCGCCCGGCGGAAGCCGAGGCGGGCGTAGATGCGGGCCACGTCCTCGTCGCCGGCCGAGAGGAAGACCGTGCGGGCCCCGTGGGCCAGCGCGTCCGCGACCAGGGCCGCCGTCACCGCGAGGCCCAGGCCCCGGCGGCGGGCGGAGGGAAGGGTGCCGACGCCGACGATCTCGGTGACGTCGCCGACCGGGTTGTGCTGGCCGGAACACAGCACCACGCCCCCGCTGACCGCGGCCGCCAGGGCGGTGCGGCCCGACGCGATCATCTCGGACACCCGGACCCGGCGGCCTTCCGAGGCCGGGTCCCGCTCCGCGACCGCGAGCTCGGCCGGGCCCGCCCCTCCCACCGCCGTGCCCGGTGCGGCGAAGGCCAGCATCGGCACCGTCACGGCGGCCCGGAGCAGGGGGTCGGCCGCGTCGAGCACGCGTACCTCCGGGTGCGCGGGCGTCCGCATTGCCGAGGTGTCCAGCACCATCAGCGGGTGTTCGTGCACCTGCAGCCCGGCCGCCTCCGCCGCGGCCCGCAGGGAGGGGGTGGTCTCGGCCACCCACTCGAAGGACTCCGGCACCCTCAGCTCCCGCTGACGGGCCAGCACCCGTTCCACATCCGACACCGAGGGCCCGGCGGGGGCGCCGCGGCCGTCGCCCTCGCCCGCGAGCGCGGGCCGCGCGTAGTACGGCCAGCCCGCGGACTCCTGGACGAACAGGGTCAGCGGGCCGAAGTCCTCGGCCCGCGCCCCGCCCCGGCGGGGGGCGGTGTCGTAGTAGCGCTCCAGCTCGGGCAGCAGGTCGGCGGGGGACGCGGAGGTCGTGGTCATCCGGTCATCAAAGCAAAGCGGCGGCGTCCGGGCACCCCGTTAAGGGCGCGCGCGGACACCGCCGTCCGGGAGCCGCTCAGGCGCCCTCCTTCAGGACGCGGGAGATCAGCGCCCGCTGCGCCCGCGACAGGTTCGGCTCCGCACAGGCGACCGTCCGCCCGTCCACCGTGATCCGGTAGGAGAACCCGTCCCGGATCCGGTCCACCGGACCGCCCGCCGGAGCGGGCCGCAGGGCCAGCCGGGCGAGGGCCTGCCACTCGTCCGCGTCGGGAAAGCCGGAGGTGTCCACCTCGGCGCGCCGCTCGATGCCCGCGAAGCCGCCCGTACGCACCACCTGTATCCGCATACCGCCCTCCTACCCCAGGCCGACAGCCGACCAAGCCTTCTGCAGCGCCTGGTGTTCCGGGCCGCCCTCCCCGTAGCGGGCCACGGCCGCGGTCACCGTCAGGCCGGCGAAGTCGGCGAAGCCGGCGTTCGGGGCCAGGGCCCCGCCGGTCAGGGTGTCGAACCAGATCCGTCCGGCGCGCTCCCACGCCTTGCCGCCGAGCTCGCTCGCCACGATGTAGAAGGCGTGGTTGGGGATGCCGGAGTTGATGTGCACGCCGCCGTTGTCCCGGGAGGTGCGGACGTAGCCGTCCATCGTCGCCGGCTGCGGGTCCTTGCCGAGCTCGTCGTCCTCGTACGCCGTCCCGGGCGCCTTCATCGACCGCAGGGCCATACCGCTGTCGACGTGCGGACCGAGCAGACCGGCGCCGATCAGCCAGTCGGCCTCCTCGGCGGTCTGGTCCAGCGAGTACTGCTTGATGAGGGAGCCGAAGACGTCGGACATGGACTCGTTCAGCGCGCCCGACTGGTCGTGATAGGCGAGGTTGGCCGTGTACTGGGTGACCCCGTGGGTGAGCTCGTGCCCGATGACGTCGACGGAGACGGTGAAATCGAGGAACAGGTCCCCGTCCCCGTCTCCGAAGACCATCTGGCTGCCGTCCCAGAAGGCGTTGTTGTACAGCCGGTCGTAGTGGACGGTGGCGTTCAGCGGCAGGCCGGCGTCGTCGATGGAATGACGCCCGAAGGCCTTCAGGTAGAGGTCGAAGGTGGCTCCGAGCCCGGCGTAGGCGCGGTTGACGCTGGCGTCCTTGGTGGCCTCGGCCCCTTCGCCGCGGACCTTCTTGCCGGGCAGCCGCGTGCGGTGCTGCGCGTCGTAGACGGTGCGCTCGGGCGTCTCGGACACCGTTTCCGTCTCGGACACCGTTTCCGCCGCGGGCGGCAGGACGGACAGCTGGCGCCGGACGCGGTGCGAGGCGTCGAGCTCGAGGGTGCGCCGGGCGGCGGCCGCGCGGGCGGGGTCGTCGGACCGGGCGATCTTGTCCAGGAGGTGCGGCGGCACCACGGTGCAGAAGACGGGATGACGGGGGGAGCGGGAGGCATTCATGCCCGGCAATGTGGCACTCGGTGATGCCGATGTCACTAGCAGCGACCATGATTCATTCGGTTGTGTGGACCGGTCGCCGCCGCTGGGGTAGGACGAAGGAGATTTAGTTCATAAAAGGTGCAAAACGGACCTCGGGGTCTTGCATACTGAAACAGGTCCCCGCGTAAGACGCGGCTCGGTTAGGCTCGGCCCATCATGCGTATCGGGCTGCTTCTCCTTAGCTGCCGCGGCGAGGGTCTGTAGTCGTAGGCCGACCCCCTCCCCGCGGAGTTTGGTGTTGCGGTTTTGCGACCGTTGTCGGCCGTCCCAGCGAACTACACGCGGACACGCGAGGAGCCCTACGCCATGAGTCAGCACACTTTTGTCGGTCGCCCCACGCCCATCACGAACGCGACCCACACCCAGCGGCCCTCCGGGATGCCGATCCACAAGTACGGCTCGTACGAGCAGGTGGCCATCCCGGACCGCACCTGGCCCGAGGCCCGCGTCACCAAGGCCCCCCGCTGGCTCTCCACGGACCTGCGTGACGGCAACCAGTCGCTGATCGACCCGATGACCCCCGCCCGCAAGCGCGAGATGTTCGACCTGCTGGTGCGCATGGGCTACAAGGAGATCGAGGTCGGCTTCCCCTCCTCCGGCGAGACCGACTTCAACTTCGTGCGCTCCATCATCGAAGAGGGCGCGATCCCGGACGACGTGACGATCTCCGTACTGACCCAGGCCCGCGAGGACCTGATCGAGCGGACCGTGGAGTCCCTGGTCGGCGCCAGGCGCGCCACCGTCCACCTGTACAACGCCACCGCGCCCACCTTCCGCCGGGTCGTCTTCCGCGGCTCCAAGGAGCAGATCAAGCAGATCGCCGTCGACGGCACCCGCCTGGTCATGGAGTACGCCGACAAGCTGCTGGGCCCGGAGACCACCTTCGGCTACCAGTACAGCCCGGAGATCTTCACGGACACCGAGCTGGACTTCGCCCTCGAGGTCTGCGAGGCCGTCTGTGACGTCTGGCAGCCCGGCGAGGGCCGCGAGATCATCCTGAACCTGCCCGCCACCGTGGAGCGCTCGACCCCCTCCACCCACGCGGACCGCTTCGAGTGGATGGCCCGCAACCTGACCCGCCGCGCGCACATCTGCATCTCCGTGCACCCGCACAACGACCGCGGCACCGCCGTGGCGGCCGCCGAACTGGCCCTGATGGCCGGCGCCGACCGCATCGAGGGCTGCCTGTTCGGCCAGGGCGAGCGCACCGGCAACGTGGACCTGATCACCCTGGGCATGAACCTGTTCTCGCAGGGCATCGACCCGCAGATCGACTTCTCGCAGATCGACGAGATCCGTCGCACCAGCGAGTACTGCAACCAGATGGAGGTCCACCCCCGCCACCCCTACGCGGGCGACCTCGTCTACACCGCCTTCTCCGGCTCCCACCAGGACGCCATCAAGAAGGGCTTCGACGCCATGGAGGCCGACGCGGCCGCCCAGGGCAAGACCGTCGACGACATCGAGTGGGCCGTCCCGTACCTGCCGATCGACCCGAAGGACGTCGGCCGCTCCTACGAGGCCGTCATCCGGGTCAACTCGCAGTCCGGCAAGGGCGGCATCGCGTACGTCCTGAAGAACGACCACAAGCTGGACCTGCCGCGCCGCATGCAGATCGAGTTCTCGCGGATCATCCAGGCCAAGACCGACTCCGAGGGCGGCGAGGTCACGCCGAAGGCCATCTGGGACGTCTTCCAGGACGAGTACCTGCCCAATCCCGAGAACCCGTGGGGACGCATCCAGCTGCGCTCCGGCCAGACCACCACCGACAAGGACGGCACCGACACGCTGACCGTCGAGGCGGTCGTGGACGGCGTGGACACCGTGCTGGACGGCAGCGGCAACGGCCCGATCTCGGCCTTCTTCGACGCACTGGCCGGCATCGGCGTCGACGCCCGCCTGCTGGACTACACCGAGCACACGATGAGCGAGGGCGCCTCCGCCGTCGCCGCCTCGTACATCGAGTGCGCGATCGACGGCCGCGTCCTGTGGGGCATCGGCATCGACTCCAACACCACCCGCGCCTCCCTGAAGGCCGTCATCTCCGCCGTCAACCGCGCGGGCCGCTGATCCCCGTCCGGCTGACCGACGTCCGCACGCACGCCGCGCGACCCCGTACCTCCCTCCGGAGGGGCGGGGTCGCGCCGTAGGCGAGGGCGCCCGGAAGGGCGCCGCGGCAGGCCCTCGCAGGGGGCGTGCGCGGGGGGCGCAGATCGGCCAAGTACGGGCCGGCGGAGGATGTTGTCCTGTCACACTGCTGACGCATCCTCACTGATGTGGCTAACATCACGCCAACCCGGCGATGTTGCCGGAAGGTTACGGAGGTGCGACGTGCTGCCAGTTCGGGGTGGGGAAGGCCGGAAGCTGACGGTCTGGGGCATGCGTACCACCTGGAGCACCGTGGGGGACGGAGAGTTCTTCTGCCCCGACTGCGGTGGCGACCGCAACTACCGCCGTCGCACCGGGCGCCGCCGCTTCACCGTCCTCGGGGTGCCGCTGCTGCCGCGGGGGCAGGCCGGCCCCGTCGTCGAGTGCCAGGGCTGCCGCGAGCGCTTCTCCACCGACATCCTGGACCACCTCACCACCACCCGGTTCTCCGCCCTGCTGCGCGACGCCGTGCACACGGTGACGCTGGCCGTGCTGGCCGCCGGAGGGACGGCCTCGCGCAGCGCGCTGGAGGCCGCCGTGGGCGCCGTGCGGTCCGCCGGGTTCCAGGACTGCACCGAGGAGCAGCTGGAGTCCCTGGTGGACGCGCTGGCCACGGACGAGGGCCGGCTCGGCCTCTACGACGGCCCGGACTGCTGCGGCGCCGCACTCTCGATCGAGCTGCACGAGGCCCTCGAACCGCTCGCCCCACACCTGGCCGCCCCGGGACGCGAATCGATCCTGCTGCAGGGTGCGCGCGTCGCGCTGGCGGACGGCCCGTACATCCCCGCCGAGCGCGAGGTGCTGGCCACGGTGGGCGCGGCGTTGCGCATCGACGCGGACGAGGTGGCGCGGCTCCTGTCGGCGGTCCGGGCGCCGTAGGGCCCCGGACCGGGTCCGCCGGGGGGCGCCGCGCGGTGCCGTGGCGACGCCGGCAGGGGTGAAACCGGCCCGTTTCGCGATAACGATCGGGCCTCGCACCCTCGATTTCGCGCCTTTTCCCGGCTGTGTGAACCGCGGCGGCTCCCGGTCCGTGCGGAGTGTTTCCAGCATGTGGACGGCGGGAAGCGCGCCCTCTTGTTTGCGTGGCCGAACGGTGGTGAAGCGCTGACCCGCACGTCACGGCGCGGGTCCTTCACGTTCGCGCAGAGGGAACCGGCCGTTCTGTGAACCGGGGCCATAGCCGACGCAGGGAGCCTCCACCACCGGAGAAACCTACAGATCGGGCCCTCTCGTCCGTCAACGCTTTGTAGAAGTCGACGATATCTGTGAGCGGTCCCACAGGCGTTCAATTCCGGTCACACGACGAGACGCCGACGGTGACACCGCGGGGCTTCGCTTCACGTGAACGCAACGACAGCCCTGACGGATCAACGGGTTAGCGACCCACTCCGGCCAGGGACACCAGATTCCTCTCGATCACCTACCTCATTGAAGGGCAAGGCAGAGATGGCACGTGTCGCCGCACCGCTTTCCGCCGGCGGAGAGCAGAGCACGCACCCGGTCGACGAGGTGCTCCCCCTCCCCAAGCTCGCGCTGTACGGCTTCCAGCACGTACTCGCGTTCTACGCCGGTGCGGTGATCGTTCCGATCATCGTCGGCGGGGCCCTCGGGCTCACCACCGAGCAGCTGGTCTACCTGATCAACGCCGACCTCTTCACCTGCGGCATCGCCTCGATCGTCCAGGCGTGGGGCATCGGCCGGATCGGCGCGCGGCTGCCCCTGATCCAGGGCGTCACCTTCACCGCGGTCTCGCCGATGATCGCCATCGGTCTCGGAGCGGGCGGCGGGACGGCGGGCCTCCTCGTCGTCTACGGCGCGGTCATCACGGCCGGCATCGCCACCTTCGCCTTCGCCTGGCTGCCCCCCAAGGCCTTCCGCACGGTCATGAGGCTCTTCCCGCCGGTCGTCACCGGGACGGTGATCACCGTCCTCGGCATCGTGCTGATCCCCGTCGGCCTGGGCGACGCCGCGGGCGGCGTCGGAAGCCCCGACTTCGGCGATCCCGAGAACTTCGCCTACGCCGGCGGCACGATGCTCTTCATCCTGGTCCTGATGAAGCTGGGCAAGCCCTTCCTCTCCAGCATCTCCATCCTGCTCGGCCTGGTCGGCGGCACCGTCGTCGCCTTCCTGCTCGGCGACGCCACGTTCGGCGACGTGAGCGACTCGGCCTGGATCGGCATCACCACCCCGTTCCACTACGGAGCCCCGAAGTTCGCCTGGTTCCCGATCCTGCTGATGCTCGTCGTCATGCTGATCACCATGGTCGAGACGACCGGCGACACCTACGCCGTCGGCGACATCGTCGGCAAGGAGATCGACAGCGAGACCGTGGCCCGCGCGCTGCGTGCCGACGGCGCCGCGACCGCGCTGGGCGGCGTCCTCAACTCCTTCCCGTACGTGGCCTTCGCCGAGAACGTCGGCCTGGTCCGGATGACCAAGGTCAAGAGCCGGTTCGTCGTGGTCGCCGCGGGTGTCTTCATGATCGTCCTCGGGCTGCTCCCGAAGGCCGCCGCGATCGTGGCCGCCGTCCCCCACGGGGTCCTCGGCGGCGCCGCGACCGTGATGTTCGCCATGGTGGCCCTGGCCGGTATCCAGACCCTGGGCAAGGTCGACCTCAAGGAGGAGAAGAACGCGCTGGTCGTGGGCGTCTCCCTGGCCTTCGCCCTGCTCCCGGCCACCGTCCCGGTCCTCTTCAAGGAGCACATGGACGCGGACCTCTCCTCGCTCCTCAACAGCGGTGTGACGCTTGGCGCGACGGCCGCGATCGTGCTGAACCTGATCTTCAACGGTCTGGGCAAGGGAGATCCGCGGACCGTCCCCGAGTCCGCCTCCCCCCTGGCCGACGCCGCGGCGGCGGACACCGCGGCCGCGGAACCGGACGCGGACGCGGACTCGGAAGCGGACCCGGACGCGGACGAAGCGGGCGCGCCCACCGCGGCCGTCCCGGCCCAGGCGGCCGACGGCGAGCACGCCGCACCCGCGCCGACCGCCTGACCCCCTCCCGAAGGACGTCCCCCGCCGGGCCCGCGCCCGCCGGGGGACGCCGACGTCGCGGGGGCGGGGCCCCGTAAGATCCAAATTTTCCCCTCCCGGACGAACGGATCTTCCTCCAATGCGCATACGCGCCCTCGGCCGCGTGGCGGCGGCCACCGCGCTGGCAGCCGTCGCCTCGCTCCTGTCGACGAGCGGGGCCCACTCCGCCGACTACCAGGTCCGCGACCCGGCCTTCGTCGCCGCGGCCACCCCGCAGGCCCTCTTCAACAACCCCCGCGAGGGCAACACCGACGAGATCCGCAACCGGCTCATCGACCTCGTCGACCACGCCGAGCCCGGCACCTCCATCACCGGGTCGATGTACCTGTTCACCGACGGCGCCGTGGCGGACGCCCTGGTCAACGCGAACAAGAAGGGCGTCAAGGTCCGCCTGCTCCTCGACAGCGAGGCCCTCCCCGTCCCCGGCGCGGACTGGCTCGCCCCGGAGAACACCAAGGCCACCGGCGTGGCCAGCGAGTTCCCCAAGCTCGTCCGCCAGCTCGGCGTGGACCGCACCAAGGACTCCTACGTCTACGCCTGCCCGCGCTTCCGCGGCTGCGTCGGTGGCCGGCCCGCCAAGGAGATCAAGGGCAGCGACCCGATCAACCACAACAAGTACTTCCTGTTCGAGAAGGTCGGCGCCGTCTCCGCCATCGTCTTCCAGACCTCGGCCAACCTGACCGACACGCAGAAGACGAAGTACTACAACAACGCCGTCACCGTCCCGAGCGGCCCGCTCTACGACGCCTACCAGAAGTACTTCGCCGACCAGCTGGCGTACTCGACGGCCGCCGCCGGCAAGCCCGACTACCACCAGGTCGTCCCCGCGGGCCCGAACACCGCCTACTTCGGCCCCCGCCGCGAGACGGGCGAGGACCCCTACGGGGAACCCGCCACCGACACCGTCCTGGACCTGCTCGCCCCCGTCGACTGCGCCGGCGGCGCCACCAAGATCCGTGTCGCGATGTTCGCCTTCACCCGCACCCAGGTCGCCGACCGGCTCGTCCAGCTGCGCGCCGCCAAGTGCCAGGTCTACGTCTTCCTGAACAACGAGGCCGGCAGCATCGGCTCGACCACCAAGGACATCCTCGTGCGCGGCGGGCTCAACCACCTCGGCGCCTGCAGCTCCGCGCCCGACCAGGTGCCCGCGTACGGACTCCACTCCAAGTACCTGCTGATCGAGGGCACGTACGACAAGGTCCCGGGCCGGGAGCTCGTCTTCACCGGCAGCCAGAACTACACCTACCCCTCGCTGCGCGGCTACGACGAGTCGATCCTGAAGATCGACGACCACGCCGTCTACCGCGACTTCGAGGACAACTTCGACCGCGAGCTCAACGGCTTCCCCGGCTACAACCCGCCCCGCACGGGCAGCTGCGTCCCGCTGACGTGATCCCGCTCGCGTACCCCGCCCTGTCGGCGGGGTACGCGACAATGGGGCCATGAGTCTGTTCCGCGACGACGGCATCGTGCTGCGCACCCAGAAGCTGGGTGAGGCGGACCGCATCATCACGCTCCTGACCCGGGGGCACGGCCGGGTCAGGGCCGTGGCCCGCGGGGTCCGGCGCACGAAGTCCAAGTTCGGCGCCGGGCTGGAACCTTTCTCCCACGCCGACGTGCAGTTCTTCGCGCGCGGCAACGAGCTGATCGGCCGCAGCCTGCCGCTCTGCACGCAGACCCAGATCATCGCCCCGTACGGCAACGGCATCGTCACCGACTACGCCCGCTACACCGCCGGCACCGCGATGCTCGAGACCGCCGAGCGGTTCACGGACCACGAGGGCGAGCCCGCCGTCCAGCAGTACCTGCTGCTCGTCGGCGCCCTGCGCACCCTCGCGCGCGGCGAACACGCGCCGAACCTCATCCTCGACGCCTTCCTGCTGCGCTCCCTCGCCGTCAACGGCTACGCCCCCAGCTTCGACGACTGTGCCAAATGCGGACTCCACGGCCCCAACCGGCACTTCTCGGTCGGCGCGGGCGGGGTCGTATGCGGCGACTGCCGCGTCCCCGGCAGCGTCGTACCCTCGTCGGAGGCCATCGCCCTGCTCAGCGCACTGCTGACGGGCGACTGGGGCCACGCCGACGCGTGCGAGCCGCGTCACGTGCGGGAAGGCAGCGGGCTGGTCTCGGCCTATTTGCACTGGCATCTGGAGCGCGGGCTACGCTCCCTGCGTTACGTCGAGAAATAGGAGCTGGGCACATGGCACGACGCGGGATTCTGGGACGCTCTCGCCGGGAGTACAAGGTTCCCGAGCCGCACCCGTCCGGTGAGCGCCCGCCGAAGATCCCCGGCGAGCTGGTCCCGAACCACGTCGCGGTCGTCATGGACGGCAACGGCCGCTGGGCCAAGGAGCGCGGACTGCCGCGCACCGAGGGCCACAAGGTGGGCGAGGGCGTCGTGCTCGACGTGCTCAAGGGCTGCCTGGAGATGGGCGTCAAGAACCTCTCGCTGTACGCGTTCTCGACGGAGAACTGGAAGCGCTCGCCCGACGAGGTGCGCTTCCTCATGAACTTCAACCGCGACGTCATCCGGCGCCGGCGCGACGAGATGAACGAGCTGGGCATCCGCATCCGCTGGGTCGGCCGCATGCCGAAGATGTGGAAGTCGGTCGTCCAGGAGCTCCAGGTCGCGCAGGAGCAGACCGTCGACAATGACGCGATGACCCTGTACTTCTGCGTCAACTACGGCGGCCGCGCGGAGATCGCGGACGCGGCGCAGGCGATCGCGCGCGACGTGGCGGCCGGCAAGCTCGACCCCTCCAAGGTCAACGAGAAGACCTTCGCGAAGTACATGTACTACCCGGACATGCCGGATGTGGACCTCTTCCTGCGCCCCAGCGGCGAGCAGCGCACGTCCAACTACCTGCTCTGGCAGAGCGCGTACGCCGAGATGGTGTTCCAGGACGTCCTGTGGCCGGACTTCGACCGCCGCAACCTCTGGGCGGCGTGCTACGAGTACGCCCAGCGCGACCGCCGCTTCGGCGGCGCCGTCCCGAACCAGGGGGAGCCGGGCACCCCGGCCTGAGCGTGGCCTACGCTCCTGTGCCATGCACTGGGGTGGGGATCACGCGCAGCAGACCGAGCAGGCCGTATTCGTGTACCGGCCGACGGTCGAGGACCTTCGAGGAGCCGTCCGGGTCCGCGCCCGGCGGACCGGAGCGGGCCGGGCGGAGAGCGTTCTGCTGCCGCTGACGACGACGGCCATGGTGGTGGCGTTCGGCCTGTTCCGGGGGATGCCGCCGGTCGTCGTCGCGGTCAGCGCGGTCCTGGGCCTCGGCGCCGGGCTCCTCGGTGTCGTACGCGGCCGGCGCACCATGGCGCGCCGGCTCCACGCCGTGCTGGCCCCCTACGGGGAATGCCGCACGGTGGTCGACGAGCGGGGCACGGCGACCACGGGCGAGAGCATGGCGTACACGTCCGACTGGAAGCTCTTCACGGACTACGCCGAGACACCGGACCTCTTCGTCCTGGTCGGGGGCCCGCGTGCGAGCTGCCTGACGGCGCTGCCGAAGCGGGGAGCCCAGGAGCCCGCGGATGCCGACCGGCTGCGCGCGATCCTCGGCCGGAACCTGCGAAAGCTCTAGGCGGCGGCCGCCGCGCAGTCGGAGCAGGTGCCGAAGATCTCCACCGTGTGGGCGACGTTCACGAAGCCGTGCTCGGCCGCGATGGCCTCCGCCCACTTCTCCACCGCCGGACCCTCCACCTCGACCGCCTTGCCGCACTTGCGGCAGACCAGGTGGTGGTGGTGGTCGCCGGTGGAGCAGCGGCGGTAGACGGACTCGCCGTCGCTGGTCCGCAGGACGTCGACCTCGCCCGCGTCCGCGAGGGACTGCAGGGTGCGGTAGACGGTGGTCAGGCCCACGGAGTCGCCGCGGTGCTTGAGCATGTCGTGGAGTTCCTGGGCACTGCGGAACTCGTCCACCTGGTCCAGCGCGGCCGCGACCGCGGCCCGCTGGCGGGTGGACCGTCCTCGTACTGGCGCGGTATTCGTCTCGCCAGGCGCAGTCGCCACCGGTTCCTCCTCGTCTAGGCCTCGGCCCATTGTGCCAGGCGGCCGGGGGCTCCAGGCTTTCAGACTCTTGCGTCCTGGCGCGTGCAGACCTCTTCGCCGGCCCGTGCGGCCTTGGCCCGGCGCCGGGCCAAGGGGGTCGAAACGGCCGTCATCACCATGAACACGGCGATGGCGAGCAGCACGATCGTCCCGCCGGACGGGGCGTCGATGTAATACGTGGCGGCCGTGCCGGACAACGAGACCAGGACGCCGATCACCATGGCCACCGAGAGGGTGGCGGTGAAACCCCGGGTGACGCGCTGGGCCGCGGCGACGGGGATCACCATCATGGCGCTGACCAGCAGCAGGCCGACGATGCGCATCGCGACGGTGACGGTGACGGCGGCGGTGACCGCCATCAGCAGGTTCAGCGCGCGCACCGGCAGGCCGGTCACCCGGGCGAACTCCTCGTCCTGGCAGACGGCGAACAGCTGTCGGCGCAGGCCCAGGGTGACGGCGACGACGAACAAGGCCAGGACCACGACCGCGGTGATGTCCTCGGCCGAGACGGTGGTGATGGAGCCGAACAGGTAGCTGGTCAGGTTGGCCGTGGAACCGCCCGGAGCCAGGTTGATGATCATGACGCCGCCGGCCAGGCCGCCGTAGAAGAGCATGGCGAGCGCGATGTCCCCGCTGGTCCTGCCGCGGGAGCGGATCAGCTCCATGCCGACCGCGCCGACGACCGCGACGAGGGTGGCCGTCCACACGGGACTCGCGTTGAGCAGGAAGCCGAGCGCCACACCGGTCATGGCCACGTGCCCGATGCCGTCGCCCATGACGGCCTGGCGGCGCTGCACGAGGTACGTGCCGATCGCGGGGGCCGTGATGCCGACCAGCGCGGCGGCGATCAGCGCCCGCTGCATGAAGGCGTAGTTCAGGAGGTCCATCAGCTCAGCAGTCCCGTCCGGAGCGGCTCGGCGTCGTGCGCCGCGTGGGGGTGTACGTGGTCGTGGCCGGGCAGCGCGTGCTGCCCCACGGCCTCCGGGGGCGGGCCGTCGTGCGTGACGCAGCCGTCGCGCAGGACGACGGCGCGGTCGATGAGCGGCTCCAGCGGGCCCAGCTCGTGCAGGACCAGCAGGACGGTGGTCCCGGCGACGACCTGCGTGCGCAGGGCGTTCGCCAGGACCTCCTGGTTGGCCAGGTCCACGCCGGCCATCGGCTCGTCCATGATCAGCAGCTCCGGCTCCACGGCCAGGGCGCGGGCGATGAGCACCCGCTGGTGCTGCCCGCCGGACAGGGCGTTGACGGAGGCGTCGGCGTAGCCGCCCATGTCGACCCTCTCCAGCGCGCGCTCGACGGCGGCCTTGTCGGCCTTGCGCAGGAACCCGAAACGGGTGCGCGCGAGCCGGCCGGCCGAGACGACCTCGCGGACGGTGGCGGGGACCCCGCTGGCCGCGGTGGTGCGCTGCGGGACGTACCCGATGCGCGACCAGTCCCTGAAGCGCGCGAAGTCCGTACCGAAGAGGGACAGCTCGCCGTCGGTCAGCGGGACCTGGCCGACCACGGCGCGCACGGCCGTGGACTTGCCGGAGCCGTTGGCGCCGAGGAGGGCGACGACCTCGCCGCGGCGGACGGTCAGGTCGATGCCGCGCAGCACGGGGCGCGAGCCGAGCGAGGCCGTGGCCCCGCGCAGGGATATGACGGGCTGATCGGCCGCCGTCGCGGTTTTCGCGGACTCCATGGCTCGCGCCTCCGTTGCTACTGCTGCCATTACTTGTTGCCGAGCGCCTTCTGGAGGTTCTTCAGGTTGGACCGCATGACCTCGAAGTAGTCGGCCCCCTGGGACTTGTCCGTGAGGCCCTCGAGGGGATCGAGGACGTCGGTCTTCAGGCCGGTGTCGCCCGCGAGGGACTTGGCCGTCTTGTCGCTGGCCAGGGTCTCGAAGAACACCGTCGTCACATTGTCCTTCGTCGCGAGGGCCTGGAGGTCCTTCATCCGGGCGGGGCTCGGCTCGGACTCGGGGTCGACGCCGGAGATGCCCTCCTGGTCGAGGCCGTAGCGCTCGGCGAGGTAGCCGAAGGCGGAGTGCGTGGTGATGAAGGTCCGGGAGGCCGTGTTCTTCAGGCCGTCCTTGAACTCCGTGTCAAGTGCGCCCAGTTCGGCGAGCAGCGCATCGGTGTTCTTCTTGTAGTCCGCCGCGTGGCCGGGGTCGGACTTCTCCAGGGCCGCACCGACGCCCTGGGCGATCTCCGCATACTTGACCGGGTCGAGCCAGACGTGCGGGTCCTCGCCGGCCTCGCCGTGGCTGTGGCCGTGGTCGTGGCCGTCGTCTTCGGTGTGGCCCTCTTCGGCGGCGTGGTCGTGGCCGGAGGTGCCGTGCACCTCCAGCTGGGTGAGGGTGGCGGCGTCGACGACGTTCTTCACGCCGGACTGGGCGACGGCCTTGTCGACGGCGGGCTGGAGCGACTTGA
This sequence comes from Streptomyces sp. NPDC006544, assembly GCF_040611715.1. Taxonomy (NCBI): domain Bacteria; kingdom Bacillati; phylum Actinomycetota; class Actinomycetes; order Kitasatosporales; family Streptomycetaceae; genus Streptomyces; species Streptomyces sp. NPDC006544. The sequence continues at coordinate 66,410 of NZ_JBEXOV010000006.1, forward strand.
GGTAGAGGACCACGTCGGACTCGCCGAGTTGCGCGGTCTGCTTCGGGGTGATCTCCAGGTCGTGCGGCTCGACTCCCGGCTTGGTCAGGGTGCCGACCTTCACGTGTTCCTTGCCGATCCGCTCGGCGAGGAACTGCAGGGGGTAGAACGACGCCGTCACGTGGAGCTTGCCGTCTCTGTCGCCGGCGGCTTCGGCGGCACCCGAGCAGGCGGTGAGGGCCGTGGCGGCGAGGGCAACGGCTCCGGCGAGGGCGGCGGTGGGTATGAGGCGTCGTACGTTCATGACATCCATTTTCATCAAAGATGGAAACGATTGTCAACAAGGCTGGTGAGGGGGTGCGGAGCGGCCGTCGACGGGATCCCGATTTGAAAGGGAGGGTGCGGGCGCCGGTAACCTGGAGGCTTCGCCGTTCGTCCTCGTAAATGAAGAGAGCACCGTGGCCGCCGACAAGATCGAAACCATCGTCAGCCTGAGCAAGCGCCGTGGCTTCGTTTTCCCGTGCAGTGAGATCTACGGCGGCTCCCGGGCTGCCTGGGACTACGGCCCGCTCGGTGTCGAGCTCAAGGAGAACATCAAGCGCCAGTGGTGGAAGGCGATGGTCACCGGGCGCGAGGACATCGTCGGCCTCGACTCGTCCGTGATCCTCGCGCCCGAGGTCTGGGTGGCCTCGGGCCACGTCGGGACCTTCTCGGACCCGCTGACCGAGTGCACCTCCTGTCACAAGCGCCACCGCGCCGACCACCTGGAAGAGGCGTACGAGGCCAAGCACGGCCGCATGCCCGCCAACGGTCTGGCCGACGTCAACTGCCCCAACTGCGGTGTGAAGGGCCAGTTCACCGAGCCCAAGCAGTTCTCCGGCATGCTGGAGACCCAGCTCGGCCCGACCCAGGACACCGGCTCCAAGGCGTACCTGCGCCCCGAGACGGCACAGGGCATCTTCACCAACTTCGCCCTCGTGATGACCGCCTCGCGCAAGAAGCCCCCCTTCGGCATCGCGCAGATGGGCAAGTCCTTCCGCAACGAGATCACCCCCGGCAACTTCATCTTCCGCACCCGCGAGTTCGAGCAGATGGAGATGGAGTTCTTCGTCAAGCCGGGCGAGGACGAGCAGTGGCAGGAGTACTGGATGCAGGAGCGGTGGAACTGGTACCGCGACCTCGGCATCCGCGAGGAGAACATCCGCTGGTACGACCACCCGAAGGAGAAGCTGTCCCACTACTCGAAGCGCACCGCCGACATCGAGTACCGCTTCAACTTCGGTGGCAATGAGTTCTCCGAGCTCGAAGGCGTGGCCAACCGCACCGACTTCGACCTCAAGGCCCACTCCGCCGCCTCCGGCCAGGACCTCGTGTTCTTCGACCAGGAGTCCAAGGAGCGCTACACCCCGTACGTCATCGAGCCGGCGGCCGGCGTCAACCGCGCCATGCTCGCCTTCATGCTCGACGCGTACAACGAGGACGAGGCCCCCAACGCCAAGGGCGTCATGGAGAAGCGCACCGTGATGCGCCTCGACCCGCGCCTGGCGCCGGTCAAGGTCGCCGTGCTGCCGCTGTCCCGCAACGCGCAGCTGTCGCCGAAGGCCAAGGGCCTCGCCGCCGACCTGCGCAAGTTCTGGAACATCGAGTTCGACGACGCGGGCGCCATCGGCCGTCGCTACCGCCGCCAGGACGAGATCGGTACGCCGTTCTGCGTCACCGTCGACTTCGACACCCTGGACGACAACGCGGTGACCGTGCGCGAGCGCGACACCATGAAGCAGGAGCGCGTCTCCCTGGACCAGATCCAGAGCTACCTCGGCAGCCGCCTGCTCGGCTGCTAGGTCCCCGCACGAACAGCTGTGGCCCGGTGCGCGACGCGCACCGGGCCACAGCCGTACTCCCGGTGGTTACGCGGGTGCGGCGCTGCCGGCGGGGGCGGCCGCCAGGGCCGCGGCCCTGGCCTGGCCCTCGGCCTGGGTCCGCTTCGCGAACCGGATGGTCCAGAAGATCAGCGAGACCAGGACCCCGTAGATGAGGACCGGGCTGAGCACGACCATCGTGTCGACGCTCAGCAGGAACGCCAGCACGACGCGCAGCGAGGCCTCGGCGAGGTAGGCGACGCCCCAGACGGTGGTCATCCGTCGCATCGCGCTCCGGAAGTCGGGGTACTGCCACAGGCCGTTGAAGTACGCCACGCCCTCCTTGGTGCCGTCCGTGCCGAACTTCCGGCCGAAGTAGAACATCAGCGGCCGGGGAGCGAACAGGGTCGCGATGCAGAGCGCGCCGAACAGACCCGTCACCCCCGAGTCCTTGATGAGCAGGGCGCGGGCCGAGTGCGCGCCGATCAGCGTGACGAGAGCGGTGATCACCAGGAAGACCAGGGTGACCACGGCGAACTCGTCGATCTTGCGGCGCCAGGCGAGGTGGACGACGGAGTCGACCACCGGCCAGGCGCCGCTGACCAGGAGCGCGGCGAACTCGCTCCAGCCCCGGTCGGTGAGCATGTTGTACGTGAGGACGGGTGCGACCACGTTGAACCCGATGGTAAGGATCCAGCCGATCGCGGCGGCAGCTCCGGACCGGGCCGGTGGCCCGGACTGCGCTGCCGGTATTTCCTGAGCGGACAATGTTCCCCCTGGAACAGACCTGATGATGTGCGGTAAGGGGAACGTAAGAACGCGTTGGGTGCGCGACAAGGCCCCGGCGTCCAAAATCATGATCAAGCTGTCCGGAGCGGCTGCTTCCGGACGTCAGGCGCGAAGACCCCGGATGACCAGGGCGGTGAGCGCCTCGAACTCCGTCGTGATGCTCGGCGAGACCCAGTCCGCCATGTACGCCGGATCGTGGAACCGGTTGGTGGCGTCGAACACGGCGCGGGCCGCCGCCGGCACATCGGGCGCGGTGAGCGATCCCGCCGCGACCCCCTCGCCGATGATCCGGGTCAGCTGCGCGATCAGCTCGGTCAGGTGCCGGTCGACCACGCCGCTGTTCTCGGCGAGCAGCACGGTGTACGTCGCGAACAGCTCGGGGTCGTCACCCGCCTTGTGGCGCTTGGCCTCGAACAGTGCCTCCAGCCACGACTCCAGCTTGGAGGGGGCCGGTTCTGCGGGCGCCGAGGTGATCTCCTCCAGCATGACCACGCTCTTGGCGAGCCAGCGGTCCGTGACGGCCTCGCGCAGCGCAGCCTTCGAAGGGAAGTGCCGGTAGACGCTGCCGTGGCTGACGCCCAGCGCGCGAGCCACGTCCACCACGGTCGCCTTGGTCGGGCCGAAGCGGCGCAGCACCTCCTCGGTGGTCGCGAGGATGCGCTCGGGAGTGAGGGGCTCGGCAGCAGCGGGGGGCATGGGTACGACCGTACAGCCGGTTCAGTGCTCGCTGTCCAAATGGTCCATCTGCGCGGCCGGGTACCGCTGGCCGGCGGCGGATCCGGCCGGGACCGCCTCCTCGATGGCCGCGAGATCGGCGGGGGTCAGCTTCACCTCCATGGCACCCAGTGCCTCGCTGAGCCGGTCGCGTCGGCGGGCGCCCACCAGCGGCACGATGTCCTCGCCGCGCGAGAGCACCCAGGCGATGGCGGTCTGGGCGACGCTGACGCCCTTGCCGTCGGCGACCTCGCGCAGGGCGTCGACCAGGTCGAGGTTCCGCCCGAGGTTCTCGCCCTGGAAGCGCGGGCTCATCCCGCGGAAGTCGCCGGGGGCGAGCGTCCGTTCGCGGGTGAAGTGGCCGCTGATCAGACCGCGGGAGAGCACTCCGTACGCCGTGATGCCTATGCCGAGCTCGCGGGCGGTCGGCAGGATCTCCGCCTCGATACCGCGGGAGAGCAGGGAGTACTCGATCTGGAGGTCGGCGATCGGAGCTACGGCCGCGGCCCGGCGCAGGGTGTCCGCGCCGACCTCGGAGAGCCCGATGTGCCGGACGTGCCCGGCCTCGACGGCCTCGGCGATGGCGCCGACGGTCTCCTCGATCGGGACGTCCGGGTCGACCCGGGCGATGCGGTAGATGTCGATGTGATCGCGGCCGAGTCGCTGGAGCGAATAGGCCAGGAAGTTCTTCACGGCCTCCGGGCGGCCGTCGTACCCGGTGAAACCGCCCTCGACCGTCCGCAGGGCACCGAACTTCACGCTCGTCAGCGCCCGCTCCCGGGCCTCGGCGGGCGCGGTGCGCAGGGCTTCATTGATGAGGAGCTCGTTGTGCCCCATGCCGTAGAAGTCGCCGGTGTCGAGCAGCGTGATGCCGGCTTCGAGGGCGGCGTGGAGGGTGGCGAGGGACTCGGCCCGGTCGGCCTCGCCGTAGAGGGCGGACATCCCCATGCAGCCCAGGCCCAGCGGGAAGACGGAGGGGCCGGTGGTGCCGAGGACGCGGTGGGGGGACTTCTCGTTCAGGCTCATGCAACGAGAATGACATGACGGCTGACAGATTTCAATATCTGTCACTCGATGGTGTGGCGTGCCGGGCGGGGACCCGAACCACCCGGAGGGTGACGGCCCCGCCGCTCGCCACGGGGGCGTGCGGCCCCGGCAACAGGACGGTGCGCAGGTCAGCGGCGGCGCGGGGAAGACCCCGCACGGGTCGGGTCCGGCTCGCGCTCCAGGGTGCGGGCCGTGCGCACCGCCGTGCCGCGCGCCCACCGGCCGCTGGTCGCGAGGCCGACGACCAGGACGAGCAGCCCGCAGACCGTGATGATCCACCAGGCGGGCCGCGCCGCCGCCACGAAATCGGCGGCGGACACGGCGGCGGCCGCGGCTCCCGGCACGGCCCGGCCCGCCAGCCCGGCGGCCAGGACCGCGCCGACGACCGCCACGCCCAGCGTCCCGCCGGTCTGCCGGCTGGTGGAGGCCACCGCGGCGGCCACGCCCGCCTGCGCGCGCGGCATCCCGGAGACGGCGGTGTTGGTGATCGGCGCGTTCACCATGCCGAAGCCGAGCCCGAAGAGCACGTACCCGCAGAACAGCATCGCGGTCGAACTCTCGGCGGAGAACGCTGCGAACAGCAGCCCGCTCGCCGACATCGCCACCCCCGCGATCAGGAGCGGCAGCCGCGGCCCCCGGGAGCCGACGAGCCGCCCCGACACGGGTGCGCACAGGAAGGCGAGCGCCGCCATCGGCAGCATGTAGAGGCCGGCGTCCAGGGCGCCGAGGCCCCGTGCGTCCTGGAGGTACAGGGTGTTCAGGAACAGGAACCCGGAGAGCGCGGCGAAGGCGCTGACCGCGATCACCGTGGCCCCGGTGAAGGGGGCGCTGCGGAAGAACCGCGGGTCGATCAGGGGCTCCGCCCGCCGTGACTCGTACACCAGCAGCCCGGCCAGGCAGGCGACCGCGAGCGCCGCGCAGCCGAGGATCAGCGGGGAGTGCGGTCCGGCGGCCGGGGCCTCGATGATCCCGTACGTGAGCGAGCCGAGCAGCCCCATGACCAGCAGCTGCCCGACCGGATCCGGGCGGCGGGGGCGCTCGGCCCGCGACTCGGGGACGTAGCGCAGGGTCAGGCCGAGGGCGAGCAGGCCGACGGGGAGGTTGACCCAGAAGATGGACCGCCAGCCGACGGAGTCCACGAGCAGGCCGCCGATCAGCGGGCCCGCTGCCATGGAGACGCCGACGACCGCACCCCAGACGCCGATGGCGCGGGCGCGCTCGCGCGGGTCGGTGAAGGTGTTGGCGATGATCGACATGGCGACCGGGTTGAGCATCGAGCCGCCGACCGCCTGGAGCATCCGGAAGCCGATCAGCCAGCCCAGGCCCGGAGCGAGCGAACAGAGCACCGATCCGGCGGTGAAGAGCACGAGCCCGGCGGTGAAGACCTTGCGGCGCCCGATCCGGTCCGCCGTGGAGCCGGCCAGGATCAGGAAGGAGGCCAGGACCAGCGTGTACGCGTCGATCGTCCACTGCATGCCGGCCACGGAGGCGTCCAGGTCGCGGCGCATGGAGGGCAGGGCCACGTTCAGGACGGTGTTGTCCAGACTGACGATCAGCAGGCTCATGCAGCAGATCGCCAGGACCAGTGAGCGCCTCCTGGGGCTCAAGTCGCGCATGATGCCGATAGTACGCCTAACTAAAGAAATATGACCTACGGCGCGACTGCGCGACAATGGGGGGATGACCACGCTCCCCCCGCCCCTCGCGATCGGCCCGCACACCGTGCAGCCCCCGGTGGTGCTCGCGCCGATGGCAGGCATCACCAATGCCCCGTTCCGTACCCTGTGCCGCGAGTTCTCGGGCGGCAAGGGGCTGTTCGTGAGCGAGATGATCACGACCCGGGCCCTGGTCGAACGCAACGAGAAGACCATGCAGCTGATCCACTTCGACGAGACGGAGAAGCCCCGGTCGATCCAGCTGTACGGGGTCGACCCCGCGACGGTCGGCAAGGCGGTCCGCATGATCGTCGAGGAGGACCGCGCCGATCACATCGACCTCAACTTCGGCTGCCCGGTCCCCAAGGTCACCCGCAAGGGCGGCGGTTCGGCCCTCCCGTACAAGCGGCACCTGCTGCGCGCCATCCTGCGCGAGGCGGTCGCCGGAGCCGGCGACCTCCCCGTCACGATGAAGATGCGCAAGGGCATCAACGACGAGCACCTCACCTACCTCGACGCCGGCCGGATCGCGGTCGAGGAGGGGGTCACCGCCATCGCCCTGCACGGCCGCACCACCGCCCAGCACTACGGCGGCACCGCCGACTGGGAGGCCATCGCGCGGCTCAAGGAGCACGTGCCGGAGATCCCGGTGCTCGGCAACGGCGACATCTGGTGCGCCGAGGACGCGCTGCGCATGGTCCGCGAGACCGGCTGCGACGGCGTGGTCGTCGGGCGCGGCTGCCTGGGGCGGCCGTGGCTGTTCAACGACCTGGTCGCGGCCTTCGAGGGGCGCCCCGAGGACTTCCACAAGCCCACGCTGCGCGAGGTCGCGCAGACGATGCTGCGCCATGCCGGGCTGCTCGGGGAGTGGATCGGCGACGAGGCGCGCGGGGTGATCGACTTCCGTAAGCACGTGGCCTGGTACACCAAGGGCTTCTCGGTGGGTTCGCAGATGCGCCAGAAGCTCGCCGTGAGCTCCTCCCTGGCCGAACTCGATGCTCATCTGAGCGAGCTCGATCTGGACCAGCCGTGGCCGGAGAGCGCGGACGGCCCGCGTGGCCGGACGTCCGGAAACAACCGGGTTGTCCTGCCTGAGGGCTGGTTGAAGGATCCGTACGACTGCGCGGGTGTGAGCGAGGACGCCGAACTGGACACGTCCGGAGGGTGAGAACCCGGTGGCAAAGCATGCCACCGCCAGCGTGACATACGCCACGCATGGGTGAGGTTTCGCTCAGATGAGCGGATGGATCACGGGTAAGACTTTCAAAGGGTGGCACTGGGTGCCACCCTTTGTTCGTTCAACTCTTGAACGCAAATGTATCGATGATCGCTCATCCGAGCGACGATAGGCCTCTGTGGGCTCCTCACCCTTCGGGAGGTGAAGGTTGTCGGTCGGTCTCGGCTACTCGTTAGTTACATTCGATCTGCTGGGCCGTGCAGGGTTACGGCCGTATGACCGCCAAGTGGACGTACCCATAAGCCTTCGATCTGGGTATGTTCCTGGCCGTCAGGGCAGCCACCGAGCCTCGAGGAGTCGAGACCCGTGTCGGAAAACAAAGATCAGAAGTTCGTCTACGACTTCACCGAGGGCAACCGCGACCTCAAGGACCTTCTCGGCGGCAAGGGTGCCAACCTCGCCGAGATGACCAACCTGGGTCTGCCGGTCCCTCCCGGCTTCACCATCACCACCGAGGCCTGCAAGGTCTACCTCGAGAGCGGCGAGGCCCCGGCCGAGCTGCGCGAAGAGGTCAGCGCGCACCTCGACGCCCTCGAGGCGCGGATGGGCAAGAAGCTCGGCCAGTCGGACGACCCGCTGCTGGTCTCCGTGCGCTCCGGCGCGAAGTTCTCGATGCCCGGCATGATGGACACGGTCCTCAACATCGGTCTCTCCGATGCGTCCGTGACCGGCCTCGCCACCCAGGCCGGTGACGCGCGCTTCGCGTGGGACTCCTACCGCCGCCTCATCCAGATGTTCGGCAAGACCGTGCTCGGCGTGGACGGCGAGCTCTTCGAGGACGCCCTCGACGAGGCCAAGGCCGCCAAGAAGGTCACCGTCGACACCGACCTCGACGCCGCCGACCTGAAGAAGCTCGTCACGCGCTTCAAGAAGATCGTCGCGAAGGAGGCCGGCCGCGAGTTCCCGCAGGACGCCCGCGAGCAGATGGACCTCGCCGTCGAGGCGGTCTTCAACTCCTGGAACACCGACCGCGCCAAGCTCTACCGCCGCCAGGAGCGCATCCCGAGCGACCTGGGCACCGCCGTCAACATCTGTTCCATGGTCTTCGGCAACCTCGGTCCCGACTCGGGCACCGGCGTCGCCTTCACCCGCGACCCGGCCAGCGGCCACGCGGGCGTCTACGGCGACTACCTCCAGAACGCCCAGGGCGAGGACGTGGTGGCGGGCATCCGCAACACCGTCCCGCTGGCGGACCTGGAGACGATCGACAAGACCTCGTACGACCAGCTCATGACGATCATGACGACGCTGGAGACCCACTACAAGGATCTCTGCGACATCGAGTTCACCATCGAGCGCGGCCAGCTGTGGATGCTGCAGACCCGGGTCGGCAAGCGCACCGCCGGCGCCGCCTTCCGCATCGCCACCCAGCTCGTCGACCAGGGCCTCATCGACGAGGCCGAGGCCCTCCAGCGCGTCAACGGCGCCCAGCTCGCGCAGCTGATGTTCCCGCGCTTCGACGAGAGCGCCACGACCCAGCTGCTCGGCCGCGGCATCGCCGCCTCCCCGGGCGCGGCGGTCGGCAAGGCCGTCTTCGACTCCTACACGGCCGTCAAGTGGTCCCGCTCCGGCGAGAAGGTCATCCTGATCCGCCGCGAGACCAACCCCGACGACCTGGACGGCATGATCGCCTCCGAGGGCATCCTGACCTCGCGCGGCGGCAAGACCTCCCACGCCGCCGTCGTCGCCCGCGGCATGGGCAAGACCTGCGTCTGCGGCGCCGAGGACCTCGAGGTCGACACCAAGCGCCGCCGCATGACGGTCGGCGGTACGGTCGTCGAGGAGGGTGACGTCGTCTCCATCGACGGCTCCACCGGCAAGGTCTACCTCGGAGAGGTACCCGTCGTACCGTCCCCGGTCGTCGAGTACTTCGAGGGCCGCATGCACGCCGGCGCCGACGACGCCGACGAGCTCGTCGCCGCCGTGCACCGGATCATGGCCTACGCCGACCGCGTACGCCGGCTGCGTGTCCGCGCCAACGCCGACAACGCCGAGGACGCGCTGCGCGCCCGCCGCTTCGGCGCCCAGGGCATCGGCCTGTGCCGCACCGAGCACATGTTCCTCGGCGAGCGCCGCGAGCTGGTCGAGAACCTGATCCTCGCGGACACCGACAAGGAGCGCGAGGCGGCGCTGAGCGCCCTCCTGCCGCTGCAGAAGAAGGACTTCGTCGAGCTGTTCGAGGCGATGGACGGCCTGCCCGTCACCGTCCGCCTGCTCGACCCGCCGCTGCACGAGTTCCTGCCCGACATCACCGAGCTGTCGGTGCGCGTCGCCCTCGCCGAGTCCCGCAAGGACGCCAACGAGAACGACCTGCGCCTGCTCCAGGCCGTGCACAAGCTGCACGAGCAGAACCCGATGCTGGGTCTGCGCGGTGTCCGTCTGGGCCTGGTCATCCCCGGCCTGTTCGCCATGCAGGTCCGGGCGATCGCCGAGGCCGCGGCCGAGCGCAAGAACGCCAAGGGCGACCCGCGCGCCGAGATCATGGTCCCGCTCGTGGGCACCGTCCAGGAGCTGGAGATCGTCCGCGAGGAGGCCGACCGGGTCATCGCCGAGGTCGAGGCGGCCACCGGCACCAGCCTCAAGCTGACCATCGGCACCATGATCGAGCTGCCGCGCGCCGCGCTGACCGCCGGCCAGATCGCCGAGGCCGCGCAGTTCTTCTCCTTCGGCACGAACGACCTGACCCAGACGGTGTGGGGCTTCTCCCGCGACGACGTCGAGGCCAGCTTCTTCACCGCGTACCTGGAGAAGGGCATCTTCGGGGTCTCGCCCTTCGAGACCATCGACCGCGACGGCGTCGGCGCGCTGGTCCGCAGCGCCGTCCAGGCCGGCCGGGCGACCCGCCCCGACCTCAAGCTCGGCGTCTGCGGAGAGCACGGCGGCGACCCCGAGTCCGTCCACTTCTTCCACGAGGTCGGACTCGACTACGTCTCCTGCTCGCCGTTCCGGATCCCCGTCGCGCGCCTGGAGGCCGGCCGCGCCGCCGCCGAGTCGAAGGGCAGCGACAGCCGCTGACCGCCCACCGGCCCTGACCACCGGGGCCCACGAGACCGCGCCTGCCCGGGTTCCCTGACGCCCTGGGCAGGCGCGTCCATTTTCCCGGCTGTTCCTTGTCCCGGCCGTTCCGTGGTTCCCGCCGGCGAGTATTCGTTCAATGTTGTTCCAAAGGTCTTTACGGCAACAGGCGGCGGACGGATCCCCACCCGTCCACCGCCTGCCGCCTATCCGCCGGACACGTCGGCGCTTCCCGGTGCGACCGACCGCCAGGCCCCGCAAAGCCCCCCACGGCCTTCGCGGAGCGTTTCGGTCGCGCCGGAGTGTGCCCGGCGGAGTACAGGATTTCGGTTGTCACACCCCCGCCGAAAGGGGTTTCAACTGTGGCTGAAAGGCCATGGTGACCACGTGTGACGGCGTGCATACTCATAGGGCGGGGGGATTGCGGTTGCACAGGTGGGGGTTCGGTGCTGCGTATCCATTTCACTGGAGTGGACCTGGCACGCTTAAGGATGGCAGGACGTCCGGATGCGTTGTGGGAAACAATATTGAGTTTTCACCGTCTGAGGGACCGGCGAGATACCCGGCTCTTCGGCGAGTGGCGTACGGAAACCCGGAGCAGGCTGAATGGTGAGACGCGACTCCTCGGTGCGCTGATACCGAGTCGCGGTTATTTCCCCGATTTCCTCACCCCCGTGGAGGGGAAGTACGGATGGGACGTCGGTCTCGACGCGCTGCGCGCGATCCGTCCCGAGCGGATGCGGAGCGAGCTCGTGCTGCTCGGCCGGAGCGCGGGGGCGGGCTCCGGCATGGCCGCGGCCTTCGGGATGCCCGGGGCCGCCGGCGCGGGCACGGTCTCCGACGGAGCCGTGCCGAGGCGCCTGCGGGACTTCATGGAGGGCGCCACCGCGCATCTGCCCCGGCTCCTCGGTGAACTGCGCGGCTACCACCGGGCGGCCGTGGAGCCGTACTGGAGCCACATCCAGGCCCAGATCGAGGCCGAGCGGGCCGCACGCGGCCGGGCGCTGCTCGACGGCGGAGCGGACGAGCTGCTGGCCTCGCTGCCGCCGATGCTGCGCTGGCGGGCTCCGGTGCTGGAGTGCGACTACCCCGTGGACCGCGACGTACGGCTACGGGGGCGCGGGCTGCTGCTCCAGCCGTCCTTCTTCTGCCGGCGCACGGCGGTGACCCTGCACGACCCGGAGCTGCCGCCGGTGCTGGTCTACCCGGCGGCGGCGGAGCTGGCCTCGGCGCAGCCCGGCGGCGAGGCGGGGCGCCCCGCGGAGGAGCAGCGCCGGTACCGCCAGCGCACCCTGGGCAAGCTGGTCGGGCACACCCGCTCGGTGGTCCTCCAGGCGATCGGCGACGGGGCCACGACGAGCGAGCTGGCCCGGCGCGCCGGGGTCTCGCTGGCCTCCGCGAGCCAGCACGCCGGGGTGATGCGCGAGGCCGGCCTCGTCACCACCCTGCGCCGGGGCAACTCCGTCCTGCACACGGTGACGCCGCTGGGAGCCGCGCTGCTCAAGGGCGGGGCGGTGGCCTCGTGAGCCCCCGCGCCCCGGCGGGCTCCGCGGCCGCCGGGGCGCGGCCGCCGGAGCCGGGGACCGGCTGGGTTGACATGATGTCCATTCCGAATGGCAGGACGTCGGCCGGCCCGAGGGCAATCCCGGAGGAGGAATTGCGGGATATCGGTACGCCTTCCCGGAACTCCTCGTAGCGGAACGCCTACGCGCGGTCGCATTCCGTGCACCTGTTCGACAATCGGACGGGGTCCGGGGATACGGATCCTCCGCCGCGACGTATTGCGGGACTTTCAGCCCTGGGGAGGCTCCGGGTGCGGGAGGATGGTGGTGCCATGACCCCCGTCCCCGCCGAAGCCGGCCTCCGAGGCCGCGCCGACCTCCGCGACCGCGCCGACCTCGACGTCGTGCTGCGCCGCTTCTACACGGCCGCCTTCGCCGACCCGGGGATCGGGCCGTTCTTCACCGAGATCGCCGGCACCGACCTCGGTGCGCACCTGCCCCGGATCACCGACTTCTGGGAGCGGGCCCTGTTCCGTACCGCCGACTACCGGCGCGACGCCTTCGCCCCGCACGCCGCCCTCCACTCGGCCCGCGAGATGACCGCCGAGGACTTCGGCCGCTGGGTGCAGCTGTGGCGCGCCACGATCGACGGACTGCACCGGGGCCCGAACGCCGAGCGGGCCAAGGCGATGGGCGAGCGGATCGCGCTGACCCTGCACAAGCGGCTGAACGGCGCGGAGGTCTCCTGGGAGAGCGAGGGCGGGCTCGGCTTCGTCCCGCTGGCCGCCCTGCGGCTCCGGTCCCTCACCTGACGTCGACCGATCCCCTGCCTGACCTGCGGGTTCGTGCTCGGCGAAGGAATTTCGAGAAATTTTTGCCGGGAGAGATGAGTTCCGCGCCCCACGCCGGTCTACCCCTCGAAAGCAACGGGAGCACCCGGAGCGCACCGAGAGAAGAGGGACCGAGATGTCCGCCACCATGATCTTCGTCAACCTGCCGGTCAAGGACCTCGAGGCCAGCAAGACCTTCTGGGGGAAGCTCGGCTACTCCTTCAACGCCCAGTTCACCGACGAGAACTGCGCCTCCATGGTCATCAGCGACACGATCGTCGCCATGCTCCTGACCGAGGCCCGCTACAAGGACTTCACGCACAAGGAGATCGCCGACTCCACCAAGACCTCCGAGGTCCTGATCTGTCTGAGCGCCGAGAGCCGGGACAAGGTCGACGAGCTCGTCGACGGGGCCCTGGCGGGCGGGGCCACCGAACCCCGCCCCGCGCAGGACCACGGCGTCATGTACGGCCGCGCCTTCGACGACCTCGACGGCCACACGTGGGAGATCATGTGGATGGACCCGGCGATGGTCCAGTCCTGACCTGCTGCCCGACCTGCTGCCTGACCTGCGGCCCGGCCGTCCGGACACCACCGTCCGGACCCGGGCCCGGTCCTCAGGCGGAGGTCGCGGCGGTCCGCACCGGGAACGTCCGGACCGCCACCTCCTCGTCGTCCAGGCAGCGCCCCGACTCCAGGTCGAAGCGCTGCTTGAGCAGCGGCGAGGCCACGAAGGCCCGCCCGGCCGCCGAACCGACCAGCCCGCGCGAGAGCACGTGCGCCCCGGTGAAGGGGTCGCGGTTGGCGATGGCGTACGCGCGCCCCTTGCGGTCGACGAACACCGCGGCCTGGCTCCCGTCCGGCAGCAGGGCCGCGACCCCGCGACCCGGGACCAGCGCGGACAGCTCGCACACCGTCAGCCAGCCTTCGGCGACCTGCAGTTCGACGGTCATCGGGTACCTCCCAGGGATCCAGCGGGCTCGAGGGTCAGGATGGTCAGGTCGGGCTTGACCTGGTCGCGCTCGGGGACGAACTTCACGGTCGGGTCGGGGGCGCCGGGCGCGTTGACGAAGGACACGAACCGGCGAAGCCGTTCAGGGTCCTGGAGCGTCTCGGCCCACTCGTCGCGGTAGTGCGCCACGTGGTCCGCCATCAGCGACTCCAGCTCCGCGCACAGCCCGAGGGAGTCGTGCACGACCACGTCCCGCAGGTGGTCGAGGCCTCCCTCCAGTCGCTCCAGCCAGGTGGACGTGCGCTCCAGCCGGTCGGCGGTGCGGATGTAGAACATCAGGAACCGGTCGATGAGCCGGACGAGTTCGGCGTCGGACAGGTCCTGGGCCAGGAGGTCGGCGTGGCGCGGGGTGGCTCCGCCGTTGCCGCCGACGTAGAGGTTCCAGCCGCTGGCCGTCGCGATGATCCCGAAGTCCTTGCTCTGGGCCTCCGCGCACTCGCGGGCGCATCCGGAGACCGCCGACTTCAGCTTGTGCGGGGCGCGCAGGCCCCGGTAGCGCAGCTCCAGGTCGATGGCCATGCGCACGGAGTCCTGGACCCCGTAGCGGCACCAGGTCTGGCCCACGCAGGACTTCACCGTCCGCAGGGCCTTGCCGTAGGCGTGCCCGGACTCGAACCCGGCGTCGACGAGCCGGGCCCAGATCTGCGGGAGCTGGTCCACGCTCGCGCCGAAGAGGTCGATGCGCTGACCACCGGTGATCTTCGTGTAGAGGCCGAAGTCGCGCGCCACCTCGCCGATCACGATGAGCTTGTCGGGGGTGATCTCGCCGCCGGGGATGCGCGGGACCACCGAGTACGAGCCGTTGCGCTGCAGGTTCGCGAGGAAGTGGTCGTTGGTGTCCTGGAGGGCGGCCTGCTCACGGTCCAGGACGTAGCCGCTCGCGCCGAGGGTGGCGGCGAGCGAGGCGATGACCGAGCCGAAGGCCGGCTTGCAGACCTCGCATCCCTCACCTCCCCGGGCGCCCTCCCGGCCGTGGCTGTCGAGGAACTGCTCGAAGGAGGTCACGCGCAGGGTGCGGACGATCTCGTACAGCTCGGCCCGGGTGAAGGGGAAGCAGCCGCACAGCCCCTTGTCGGCGGCGGCCGGCAGCAGCTGGCCGATCACCTTGAGGCAGCTGCCGCAACCGGTGCCCGCCTTGGTGCACTTCTTCACCTCGGGCAGGGTCGCGCAGGCGGTGATGGCCTTCTTCGTGACGTTGTGGCAGGAGCAGATCACCGCCGAGTCGGGCAGCGAGGCCGGGCCGAGGGCCACCGGCGCCCCGGCCCCGGCGGGCAGCACCAGCTGCTCGGGGGTGACGGGCGGGACGGAGCCGGTGAGCGGGCGCAGCAGGCCGTAGGAGTCGGCGTCACCGACCAGGACGCCGCCGAGCAGGACGCCTTCAGCGGAGACGACCACCTTCTTGTAGACCCCGGAGCGGGAGTCGGAGTAGACGACGTCCAGGCTGCCCTCGGTGGCGCCGTGCGCGTCGCCGAAGGAGGCCACGTCCACGCCGAGCAGCTTGAGCTTGGTGGAGAGGTCGGCCCCGGTGAACTCCTTCTCGCGGCCCAGCAGGTCCTCGGCGGCCGTCTCGGCCATCTCGTACCCGGGGGCGACCAGGCCGTAGACGCGGCCGTCGGCGGCCAGCGCGCACTCGCCGATGGCGTACACGTGCGGGTCGGAGGTGCGGCAGCGGGCGTCGACGGCGATGCCGCCGCGCTCGCCCACGCTCAGGCCGGCCGCGCGGGCGAGCTGGTCACGGGGGCGGACGCCGGCGGAGAAGACGACCAGGTCGGTCGGGACGACGGAGCCGTCGGACAGCTTCATGCCGCTGACCGAGCCGTCCTCGCCGGTGACGACCTCCTGGGTGCCGACGCCGGTGTGGACGGTGAGTCCCATGTTCTCGATGGTGCGCAGCAGGGCCGCTCCGCCGCCCTCGTCGACCTGGACGGGCATCAGGCGGGGCGCGAACTCCACGATGCGGGTGGTGAGCCCGAGGCCCTGGAGCGCACCGGCGGCCTCCAGCCCGAGCAGTCCGCCGCCGACGACGGCGCCCGCGGTCCGGGTCTTGGCGTACTCCTCGATCGCGAGGAGGTCCTCGATGGTGCGGTAGACGAAACAGCCCGGGGCGTCCTTGCCGGGGACGGGCGGCACGAAGGGGTAGCTGCCGGTCGCGAGGACGAGCACGTCGTACGGGATCACGCGCCCGGAGCGGGAGGTGACGGTGCGGGCGTCCCGGTCTACGGTCTCGGCGGGGTCGTCGAGGTGGAGGGTGATCCCGTGCTCCGCCATGAAGGAGGCCGGGGTCATCGACAGGTCCTCGGGGGTGCTCCCGGAGAAGTACGAGGTCAGGTGCACGCGGTCGTAGGCGGGCCGGGGCTCCTCGCAGAGCACGGTGATCCGGTGCGTGGCGGTGGCACCGAGCTCGGCGAGCGCCTCCAGGTAGCGCTGGCCGACCATGCCGTGGCCGATGAGCACGATGGCGGGAGTGGGCGTGGGCGTGGCTGCGGCCATGATCAGGAGCCTCCGTCGTCGGTGAGCAGGTGGTACACGTCGGTCGCGGTGTCGAGCGAGCAGTCGTCCTCCCAGCCCCGGGCGAGGGCGCCCACGCTGGAGAGTTCGCCGAGCAGGACCCCGCCGACGAGGCGGTCGCCGCGGACGACGACCTTGCGGTAGGTGCGGCGGGTGGCGTCGGTGAGCCGGACCACGTCGTCGCCGGGGAGCGGGGTGGTCTCGCCGAACGCGGCGAGGTCGAGGGGGCGGCCCCCGGCGTCCGCGGCGGTGAGGGTGAGGCGGGTCAGGGCGCGGGTGCCGGTGTAGGAGGACGGGGGCGGGGACGGGGTGGCGCCCGCGGTGTCGTGGCCGGTGTCCTGGACCGGGGTGGTCGCGGCGGGGACGCCGAGGCCCCGGCCGGTGCCGAGGAGGACCTTGGCGAGCGCCTCGGCCTGTTCCAGGGCGGGACCCGCCAGGCCGTAGACCCGGCCCGCGTGCTCGGCGCAGTCGCCGATGGCGTGGATGCGGGGGTCGCTGGTGCGCAGCCGGTCGTCGACGACGACGCCGGTGCGGACGTCGAGGCCGGCCGCCAGCGCGAGGCCGGTGCGGGGCCTCACGCCGCAGGCGAGCACGACGAGGTCGGCGTCGAGACGGTAGCCGTCGGCGAGTTCGACACCGGTGGCCCGGCGGGGCCCCGCGGGCTCCGCCGCCCGGACCCGCGCCCCGGACGGTCCCGGACCCCGTCCGGGGAGATCCCCGGACGGAGCAGGGTTGCGTCCGGCCCCCGGCGACGCGTCCGCGGGAGCCGTCGCCAGGCCGCGGACCCGGCATTCCGTGTGGATCTCGATGCCCATCGAGGTGAGGTGCGCGTGCAGCAGGGCGGAGGCGTCCGCGTCGAGCTGGCGCTCCATCAGGCGCTCGCCCTGCTGGGTCAGGACCACCTGGGCGCCGCGCTCGGCGAGGGCGCGGGCCGCCGAGACGCCGAGGAGGCCGCCGCCGATCACCACCGCGCGCACGCCGGGCCGTACGGCTTCCGAGAGGGCCAGGCAGTCGTCCATGGTGCGGAACGCGTGCACGCCGTAGGGGAGTTCGCGCCCCTCGGGTGCGAACAGGCCGCGCAGGGGCGGCAGGACCGGGTTCGACCCGGTGGCCAGCACCAGCGTGTCGTACGGCTCCACCGTTCCGTCGTCGCAGTGCACCACCTGCTCCGCCCGGTCGATCCGCACCGCCCGCACGCCCCGGCGCAGCGCCGGACCCGCGGCGGGCAGGGCCGTCACCTCCGGCGCGTAGCGGCCCGCGAGCACCTCCGCGAGGAGGACCCGGTTGTACGGGACGTGCGGCTCCTCCCCGAGGACGCACACGTCCCCGCCCAGCCGGGCGGCGAGCCGCAGGCCCGCGAGCCCGGCGCCGATCACCACCACGCGCTGCTTTTTCGAGGTCATGACACGAGAGTGCGCGGCCGCTGTTTCCCCACGGCATCGCCTCTGTTTCCCTGACGGAACGCCGACCTCAGCGTGCGGGTTAAGGGCCCGTGAGGCGTTCCTCAAGGCCGCCTTAAGGATCATCCCGAGGGCCGGGGAGCCCTCCGGACCGCCCTTAGCGTGGCCCGTATGCGAGATGCGGCGGTACGGGTCAAGGGCGGGATGCTGGGCGGGGCGGGCGTCGTGGTCCTGCTGTGGGCGGCCCAGGTGCGTCCCTCGGCCCGGCTCGACGCCCTGTTCGCGACCGCCGCCCACCTGTCCGGCCTCCTCGCCGGGTACGGGATCCTCGTCCTGCTGTTCCTGATGGCCCGGGTCCCCGCCGTGGAGCACGGGGTCGGCGCCGACCGGCTCGCCCGCTGGCACGCCCTGGGCGGCCGCCACGTCCTGTTGCTCTGCGCCGGACACGGACTCCTCGCGCTCTGCGGCTACGCCGTCCACGAAGGCCTCGACGTGCTCTCCGCCGTCCGGGAGCTGCTCGGCTACCCGGCCGTGGCCGCCGCGGTCGCCGGGAGCCTCCTGCTGGCCGCCGTCGGCGTCACCTCCGCCCGCTCCGTGCGCCGCCGCGTCCCGCACGAGACCTGGCGCGGGGTGCACCTGCTCGTCCACCTCGCCGCCGCCCTCGCCTTCGGCCACCAGCTCGCCGGACCCGACCTGCGCCCCGTCGCCTGGTTCTGGGCCCTCGCGCACGCCGTCGTCGCCGTCCTGCTCGTCTGGTACCGCGCCGTGGTCCCCGTCCGCCAGGCCCTGCGGCACGCGCTGCGGGTCGCGGGTGTCTTCGTCGAGGGACCCGGGGTGGTATCCGTCGTCGTCCGCGGGGAGCGCCTCGCGGAGCTGCGCGCCGAGCCGGGGCAGTACCTGCGCTGGCGCTTCCTGCAGCGCAGGCTCTGGCACACCGCGCTGCCGTTCTCGCTGTCGGCGCCGGTCCGCGGGGACACCCTGCGCATCACCGTGAAGGCGCTGGGCGGCCACTCCCGCCGGATCCGGCGGCTGCGCCCCGGCACCAGGGTCCTCGCCACCGGGCCCTTCGGCGCGCTCACCGCCGCCCGGCGGACCCGGCCCAAGGTGCTCCTGATCGCCGGCGGGGTCGGGATCACCCCGATGCGGACGCTGTTCGAGACGCTGCCCGGCGGGCCCGGGGACATCACGCTGCTCTACCGGGCCGGGGCCGAGGAGCAGCTCGTCCTGCGCTGCGAGCTGGAGGCCATCGCCGCCGAACGGCAGGCCGGGCTGCACTACCTGCTCGGGCCGTCGGACGCCGCCCACGATCCGCTGGCGCCCCGGGCGCTCACCGCGCTGGTGCCGGAACTGGCGGAGCACGACGTGTACCTGTGCGGGCCGCCCGGGATGGCGGAGGCCACCCGGACCGCACTGCTGCGGGCCGGGGTGCCGGCCGGCCGCATCCACAGCGAGTGCTTCAGCTCCTGACCGTGCCCGGGCCCACCAGCCCTCCGATCCCGAGAGGCCGCCGCGTCATGCGTCACCCGCTGCACGTCGCCCTGCCCGTGTCCGTGCGAGCCGGGGCGGAGCCGCCGGCCGGGCCGCCGGCCGCCGCCCGCCACCGCAGACCCCGTACTCCGCCGCTGCGCGCCGTGCGGGCCGTGCTGGCATCCGTGCCGCCCGCGCGGCGCCTCGCGGCCGGGCTCGGGCTGGCCAGCGTGCTGGCCGCGACCGTGCTGACGGCGGCGGTGGACCCGGCCTCCCCGGCGGCCCCGGACCGGGCGCCGGCCCGGCAAAGCTCAACCTTTGCGCAAGTTTCCGGGGATTGATGGCCAGTGCACCCAACCGCTCCATAGGGTCGGGTCCGTGCCTGACATATCGACGACCATGATCGTCACTTTGTGCGTGGCCGCCGCCGCGGCCGGCTGGATCGACGCCGTCGTGGGCGGCGGGGGCCTGCTGCTCCTGCCCGCCCTGCTGCTCGGTCTGCCGCACGCCCACCCCGCCACCGTCCTCGGAACCAACAAGGCCGTGGCCATCGTGGGCACCTCGGGCGCCGCCGTGACGTACCTGCGCAAGACCCGGGTGGACGTGAAACTCGCCGTCCGCATCGGCCTGGCCGCCCTCGCCGGCTCGATGGGCGGGGCCGCGCTGGCCGGCGGGATCAGCAAGGACGCGCTGCGCCCGCTGATCATGGCCGTTCTGGTGGTGGTCGCGGGCTTCGTCGTCTTCCGTCCCGCCTTCGGAACGGTCCCCGGCGCCGCGCCGGCCAGCAGGCAGCGGGTGCTGCTCGCCATCGCCCTGGCCGGCCTCGGCATCGGCTTCTACGACGGCCTCATCGGGCCCGGCACCGGCACCTTCCTCGTCCTGGCCCTGACGGCACTGCTCCACCTGGACCTGGTCACCGCCTCCGCCACCGCGAAGATCGTCAACGTGTGCACCAATGCCGGGGCGCTGGCGATGTTCGCGTACCAGGGCATGGTGCTGTGGCAACTGGCCGCCCTGATGGCGGTGTTCAACCTCGCCGGCGCCATGGTCGGAGCCGCGATGGCCCTGCGCAAGGGGACCGGGTTCGTCCGCGGCGTCCTCCTCACGGTCGTCGGGGCCCTGGTCATCAAGCTGGGTCTCGAACAGTGGGGCTGACCTGGGCGTAGGGTTTTGGACGTGCCCCACCTCGAAATAGTCGATCTGATCGCCGTCTTCGACCCGCGCAGCGGCGCCCGGCTGCCGGTGCGCCGCGGTGACGTGGTCCGGGCGCTCGACGCGTGCGGGGACCGGCGCGCGGCCCGCATCGCCGCCGGACTTCCGGCCGGACCCGACGACGTACTCGACCCGCTCGCCGTGGACCGCGTGCTGATCGGCGTCCACACCGCGACGCAGCGGCTCGACGAGGAACTGGGCACCGCCGAACGGCTGGTGGAGGTGCTCGGCCCGCTGTTCGAGACCATCCGCGAGATCGCGGGCCGCCGCGGCCGCTTCCGCCTCGTCGACATCGGCTCCGGGACCGGCCACCTCGTACGGCGGCTCGCGGCCACCGGCGCGCTGGGGCCGGGCGTCGAACTCGTCGGGGTCGACCTGAACGGCGCGCTCGTCGCCGAGGCCGACCGGCTGGCCCGCGCCGAGGGGCTCGACTGCCGGTTCGTCCACGGCAACGCCTTCGACCTCCCGGAAGTCGCCACCGTCTACGTCTCGTCCGGCCTGCTGCACCACCTGCGCGGCCCCGCGCTCGGGGAGTTCTTCGAAGCCCAGGCCGACTCGCCGGCGCTCGCCTTCTGCCACCTCGACATCGCCCCCACCCGCATGGCGCCGGTCGCCGCCCGGATGTTCCACCGCACCCGGACGAGGGATCCGCTCGCCCGCCACGACGGGGTGACCTCCGCACGCCGGGCCCACTCGGACGCGACGCTGCTGCGCGCCGCGACCGTACCGGGCATCAAGCCGCTGGTCCTCGCGCCCCAGGGCCCGCACCACCCCTTCCGTACGGGCGTGCGCCCCCTCCTCGGCATCCGGCCGTACCTGGAGGAACCGCTCCGCGAGGCCCTCGGGAGCTCCGCCGGCCGGCTGGTGGGCGTCCAGGGCGCCGACCCCCGCGGCCTGCCGTCCTCCGGGCGGCCCGGCACCGCCGAGGCCGCCACCGGCACAGCCCCCTGAGGCCCGCCGCCGCGGGACCGGGCAACCGGCCGCCGCGAGGTCCCGGAACCCGGCCGCCGGGCGGCAGCGATCAGGCCGCCGGGGACTTCGCCCGGGAGGCCCGCGCCACGACGAACAGGAACAGTCCGCAGGCCGTCACGAGCAGCCATCCGGGACGGGTCGCGCGGGCGAGGCCGGCCGGGCCCGCGCCCGCGACCAGACCCCCGGCGACGGCGATGCCGACCGCCGAGCCGATCTGGCGCGCGGTGGAGGTGATCGCCCCGGCCACGCCCGCCCGGGACGCGGGCAGGCCACCGACGGCCGTATGGGTGATCGGCGCGTTCGCGAAGCCGAACCCGATGCCGATGAGCAGGTAGGACAGCAGGAGCAGGAGGACGCCCGTGTCCGGCCCCAGGCCGACCAGGCAGAGCCCGCCGGCGGCCGTGAACGCGCCCGCGAGGACGAGCGGCCGCCCCGGCCCGAGGCGGCCCACCAGACGGCCGGACCACGGCGCGCACACGGTGGCCCCGAGCGCCATGGGCAGCGTCGCCGTCCCCGCCGCGAGCGGGGTCCAGCCGCGGGCTTCCTGGAGGTAGAGGGTGTTGAGCAGGAGGGTCACGTTGAGCGCGGCGAACAGCGCCACGGCGCCCAGGGCCGCCGAGGCGAAGGGGGGCCGCCGGAAGAGACCGAGGTCCATCAGGGGTTCGCTCCGGCGCCGTTCGACCCGGACGAATCCCGCCGTGGCCAGCGCGGCGGCCGTGGAGCAGGCCAGCGCCGGGACCGAGGTCCAGCCGATGCGGGGCCCTTCGATGAGGACGCCGACCGAAAGGCACAGGGCGGCCGTGAGGAGCACCTGGCCGGGCAGGTCGAGCCGCCGGGCACGGCCGCGGGACTCCGGCACGAAGACCGCGACCAGGGCGAGCGCGGCGACGACGACCGGTGCGTTGATCCAGAACACCGAACGCCAGCCGAAGGCACCGACGAGGGCCCCGCCGATCACCGGACCCGCGGCCATGCTGAGCCCGAAGACCGACGCCCACACACCGATCGCCCGAGCCCGCTCCCGAGGATCGGGCATCACGTTCACGACGATCGCCAGCGCCACCGGGCTCAGCATCGAGGCCCCGACCCCCTGGACGGCGCGCGCCGCGACGAGGACGCCGAGCGACGGAGCCAGCGCGCAGACGAGGGAGGCGACGCCGAAGAGGGCGAGTCCGCACTGGAAGACGCGGCGGCGCCCGAAGCGGTCCGCGAGGGCGCCGGAGGCGACGAGGAGGCTGGCCAGGACCAGGGTGTAGGCGTCCACGACCCATTCCAGGCCGTGCGTGCCCACGCCCAGGCCGCGCCCGATCACGGGCAGGCCCACGTTGACGATGGTGGTGTCCACGCCGACGAGGAACATGCTCAGCGCGCAGACGGCCAGGACCGTCCACCGTCGGCGCGCACTCGGCGCGGGTACGGCAGGAGCCGCAAGGGTCGTGGTCACTGGATCCGCCTTCGGTCCGGGGGGCGCGTCCGGCCTCCGGCACCGCCGTCTGCCGTCCGCCGTTCTTCTCCGCACGCCCATGCTCGGATCCGGCGCCGGATCCGGCCCAGAGAATTTGCCGATCCTGCAAAATGGCCGGCATGGACCCCGAACTCGCCCGGACGCTCGACGGCATCGGACCGCGGCTCCGCGCCCTGCGCCGCGACCGCGGACTGACCCTCGAGGTGCTCGCGCAGGACACCGGGATCTCCGTGAGCACGCTGTCGCGGCTGGAGTCGGGCAAGCGGCGCCCGGCGCTCGAACTGCTCATCCCGCTCGCGCGCGCGCACCGCGTCGCCCTGGACCAACTGGTGCACGCGCCGGTCACCGGCGACCCCCGCGTGCACCTGCAACCCCTCCGCCGGGAGCACGGCAGCGTGCTGGTGCCCCTGACGCAGTACCCGGGCCGGGTCCAGGTGTTCAAGCAGGTGCTCTCGTACCGCGAACCGAAGCTCGTCACCCATGCCGGCTACGAATGGCTCTACGTGCTCGCGGGCGAGCTCCGCCTGGTCATCGGGGAGCGCACGTTCACCCTCCGGCCGGGCGAGGTGGCCGAGTTCGACACCGGCGAACCCCACTGGTTCGGGCCCGTCGACGTGAACGCGGTGGAGATCCTGCACCTGTTCGGACCCCGCGGCGACCAGGCGGTCGTCCGCACGGGCCCGTCGGCGCGGGAGCGGCCGTAGTGCCCCTGCGTGTGACGGCTACAGACGGGAGATGAGGTCGCTGGTCGCCGTGGTCAGCGCCGTGACACCGGGCAGGGCTTCCGTGATTCTTTCCAGTGCGGTGCGGACGCGGCCGGTCTCGCGCTGGCCGGGGGGCAGTTGCAACTCCTCCTCCACCTCGTCCGCGTCACGTTGGACGCGTGCCTGTGCGCGTTCGGGGAGGTTGCTGCTCTCCTGCCGGGTGAGCCGCAGGACGAATTGCGCCAGTTCGGCCACCTCGGTGAGTTCGGCGGGTGAGGCCATGGGGCGCGTGATGTGGACGTCGCCGTGCATCGTGGCCCCCGGGCCGGTCTGCACCTGTCCGTGGACACTGTTGATGTTGACGCTGTGGTTCTCGTTGCTCATGTCTCTCCAGTCCCCTCCGTGCTCGTCGAGGCAGCGCCGCCCCTTGGTGGTCAGCCGCAGCTTCCCGGAATTGCAGATCTCGATCAGCTCTTTGTCCCTGGCGGTCTCCACGGCGTCCTCGACCTCCAGCCAGGACAGCGGGACGTCGTCGAGCGGATCGAACTCCAGTAACCCCAGAGGGGCTTCGTGCCGTGACCGCCACCGCCCCACATTTAGATGTTCCCTTACCTCCTTCACCCTGTCGTCGCGCGAGGGGAGAGGAAGCCAGCCGTCATCGTGTCGTGCCGAGGCGAGCCCTTGATCGATCCGGCGCAGGAAGAAGGCCAGCACGCGCCAGCGGCGCACGGTCGCGTAGCCGGGCTCCGTACCGGCGCGGATGCGTGCATCGCGTTCGGCCTGCTCCGCGCGCTCAGTCTCGACCGACGCGGTGGCCCGCATCTCCAACAGCTTCTGCTGCTGCTCGTGCTCCCGTTGCCGTCGCAGCTGCCTCAGCTGCCTCAGCCAACGTTCCTCTCGCACTCCCGCCAGCTCACGCCTGCGTGCCGCCGACGGCCATCGGTCCTGGAGGTGCTCCCGGATCGCGGCGGCGATCCCCATGACGGTGATGCCGGCCAAAAGCAGGGCGAGGCCCGGGACGATGATTCTGCTCGAGAGCCACACGACCGAAATCTAGGACCTGGCAGGGCCGTCTGGTAGAGAAACGACACCGAATGTCTGCGAGCACGGGAGCCCGCCCCGATCCGCTGGGGCTTCTGCCCTTCCTGATCGGCCGGTCCGCGGACCTGACCGGCTGTCCTCCCGGTCACCGCTCGACGGCGGGAGCGGTCAGAACGTGCCCGTGAGATGGGCGAAGACGACCACGTTGCCCCGGTAGCCGGTGCGCGGGGAGAAGCCCCCGCCGCAGGTGATGACGCGGAGCTCGGCGCGCGGCGCGGTGCCGTACACGCGGGAGTCGGGGAAGGCCTTGGCGTCGTAGACCTCGACCGCGTGGACCGTGAACACGGCCGTACTGCCGTCCTCGCGTGCGATCTCGATCAGGGCGCCGCGGTGCAGCGCTCCGAGGTGGTAGAAGACCGCCGGGCCGGTGGCGTCGTCCACGTGACCGGCGACGACCGCGGTGCCGGTGGCGCCCGGGGTGGTCCCGTCGCGGTACCAGCCCGCCAGGTCCCGGCGGGCGGGCGGCGGCACCTCCAGGCTGCCGTCGGCCTGCAGGCCCAGCCCGGTCAGCGGGGCGTCCACCCGGATCGAGGGGATCCGGATGCGGGTGGGCGGGGACCCGGGGAGCGCCGCGATGGCCCCGGGGTACTGGGCCTGGGCGCTCAGCGCCTCGCCGGGGGAGGGCAGCGGCGGCCGGACCGGCTCACTGGAACCGCTGCCGACGAGCCAGACGCCGATGCACGCGGCGAGCGCGACGAGCCCGCCGCGGCGGGCCAGGCTTGCGTCCATGCCCATGCGAGGCCCCCTTGCCGTCGCGCTGTCGTTGCTGTTGCCGCTGCCTTCGTGGTGGGTGGCCGTCGCCCGGCCCCGCGAACGGGGGGGACCTCGCGGGGCGGGCGACGGGGGACGGTACCGGTCGGACCACGGCCGGAGCCGCGGTGGGCGTCCGTCAGCTCCGCGTGCCGCTCGCCCGGCGACGCAGGAGCCAGGTACCGCCGACGGCGGCAGCGGCCAGCACGGCCGCTCCCGCCGCGATCTTGGCGGGGTCGGCGGTGGTGGTCGTGCCACCGCCGACCCCGGTTCGCACGTGGCCCTGCGGGCCGCGGTCGTGTTCGGTGACGATCAGGTCGCCGGTGGCGAACTTGCCGTTCGCGCAGGTGGCGCCGATGTCGTAGGTGCCGGGGTGGACGCCGTGGGCGATCTGGAACTGCCCCACGACCCTCTCCTTGTGGGGCCCCGGGGTCAGCTTGAAGCGGCCGCCGCCGACGGTGGACGCGTCGCCCTCGGCGTGACTGCCGCTGCCGCAGGCCCCCGTGTTCACCGTGATGGTGGTGCCGGGGGCGGCGGACTTGGGCCAGACCTCCAGCGGGGCGAAGTCACCGGCCGCGAAGCCCGCCATGCCGAGGTCCGCGGCGGCCACGGCGCCGGCCACCGGGCCGGTGAACGCGACGGCGGTCAGCGCGGTGGCGGTGAGCACGTGGGCGGTGCGTCGACGCATGGGGGGTCTCCTGTGGACACGGGGTCGTGTTTCCGAGGTAACCCGGGCGGTACGGCGGCCGCCTGCTGATGCGGTGTCAGATGCGGCCCCTGACGCCGGTGAGCGTGCCGTTTCGGCAGGTCAAACGCTATGACGCGGCCATCCGAGGGCCCCCACCCCGTCCGGGTGAACGCCGACGGGGCCGCTCTCGCAGGGCCGCCCGCCGCAGTCGCCCACGGTGCGGCGGGAGGGCGGTACGGGAGCGGTCGGCGGAGGAGGCAGACTGGCGGTGGACGGCGTCGGTTCGGTCACCGGCGTCGCGAAGGGTGCGACAGCGGTGCGTACGGGGGCTTGCGCGGCCGGAACGGGGACGTTCGGCCACGCCGAGCCGCGGCGGACCGCCCGGTGCGAGCAGAGGGAGGGCCGTATGGCGTGGGTCGACCGGCCGGAGCAGCGGGGCGGAAGGGTGAGTTCCGCACCGGATCCGGGGGAGCCGCAGGAGCTTCCGTTCTTCGTCTACGGGACCCTGCGGCCGGGCGAGGTCAACCACGACCTGTTCCTGCGGGGCCGCACCGCCGCCGAGGAGCTCGCCCGCCTCCCGGACGCGGCGCTCTACGACGGCCCCGGCTACCCGTACGCCGTGGACCGCCCCGGCTCCGCCATAGCGGGGGAGCTGATCGTCCCGGCCCCGGGGGCCTACGGTGAACTCCTCGTCGCGCTCGACCTGCTGGAGGAGTACGAGGGCCCCGGGCATCCCGGCAACGTCTACGACCGCACCGCCCGCGAGACCCTGCGCCCCGACGGCACCCCGGTCCGCGCCTGGGTCTACCTCGCCGCCCCGCTCCTGGCCCGCCGCCTCGCGAGCTCCGGAACGGAGATCCCCGGCGGGGACTGGCTGCGCCGCCGGCTCCCGTAGGTCCTCGTCACGACCGACGCCGGGGGCCCGGCGCTACAGGCCTTCCGCGCCCCGGTTGCGCAGCCGCTGCCCGTACTGCTGGAGGACCCACAGTTCCTCCTGGACCGCGGCCAGCTGTTCCGGCGGGGTCTGGGGGCCGAGGCGGGCCATCGTGCCCTGGACCTCCTGGACCCGGCGGTCGACGGCGCGCAGCCGGACCTGGACCAGCTGGACCCCGGCGTAGATCTCGTCGACCGTCTTGGCGTGGATGGCCTCGACCGCGAGCTCGGTGACCAGCGCGCGGACGGTGTCGTTCGGCGCGGCCTCGCGGACCCGCGTCAGATAGTCCTCGGTGCCGAGCGAGGCCCCGCCGGCGTCCTGGACGGCCTGGCGGACGGCCGCGTAGGGCGGGGCGGTGAACTCGTCGATCCCGTACGCGTCGAAGGCGGGGGAGACCAGCGCCGGCCGTTGGAGGGCCAGCTTGAGCAACTCGCGCTCCGTGCGGTGGGCGGGGCTGCGCAGGTTCAGCGCGGGACCGCCCGCCGGGGCCGCGGCGGGCCCGGGCGCGGCCTCGTAGGAGGACCGGCCGCGGCCCTGCTGCTGTCCGCCGCCGGGCCCCTGGCCGCCGCGGTCGCGCGCCCAGCGGGCGACCTGCGCGACCCGCTTGACCACGAACTGCTCGTCGCGGATGCCGAGCATGCCGGCCAGCTGGACCGCCGACTCGTGCTGGATGGCGATGTTCTTGATGTTGGCGACGACGGGGGCGGCCTCGTCCAGCGCGGCGGCGCGCCCCGCCGGGTTCTCCAGGTTGTGCCGGGCCACGATGTGCCGCAGCGCGAACTCGAACAGCGGGGTGCGGGCCTCGACCAGCCCGGCCACGGCCGCGTCGCCGTGCGCGAGGCGCAGGTCGCAGGGGTCCATGCCGCCCGGGGCGATGGTGATGGAGGTTTCCGCGGCGAACTTCTGGTCGTCCTCGAAGGCGCGCAGCGCGGCCTTCTGGCCGGCGGCGTCCCCGTCGAAGGTGAAGATCACCTCTGCGGTCGCGTTGTCCATGAGCAGGCGCCGCAGGATCTTGATGTGGTCCCCGCCGAAGGCGGTGCCACAGGTGGCGATCGCGGTCGTGACCCCGGCCACGTGGCAGGCCATCACATCGGTGTAGCCCTCGACGACGACGGCCCGGGAGGTGCGGGCGATCTCCTTCTTGGCCAGGTCGATGCCGTAGAGCACCTGGGACTTCTTGTAGATCGAGGTCTCGGGCGTGTTCAGGTACTTGGGGCCGTTGTCGTCCTCGCGCAGCTTGCGCGCGCCGAAGCCCACGACCTCGCCGCTGATGTCGCGGATGGGCCACATCAGGCGGCCGCGGAAGCGGTCGATGGGCTTGCCGCTGCGGCTGTCCTGGGCCAGGCCGGAGGTGATCAGTTCCTTGTCGCTGAAGCCCTTGCCGCGCAGGAACCGGGTCAGGTGGTCCCAGCCGGCCGGGCTGTAGCCGACGCTGAAGTGCGCGGCGGCGGCCTGGTCGAAGCCGCGCTCGGCCAGGAACTTGCGGCCGATCTCGGCCTCGGCGCTGCCCAGCTGGTCCTGGTAGAACTCGGCGGCGGCCTTGTGGGCCTCGACCAGCCGGATGCGCTCGCCGCGGCCGCTGGTGCCGGCGGTGTAGCCGCCTTCTTCGTACCGCAGGGTGATGCCGGCCAGGCCGGCGAGCCGCTCGACCGCCTCGGAGAAGGAGAGGTGGTCGATCTTCATCACGAAGTCGAGGGTGTCCCCGCCCGCCTGGCAGCCGAAGCAGTGGTAGAGACCCTTGCTGGGGCTGACCTGGAAGGACGGGGACTTCTCGTCGTGGAAGGGGCAGAGGCCCTTGAGGTTGCCGCCGCCCGCGTTGCGCAATTGGAGGTAGTCGGAGACCACGGCGTCGATCGGGACCGCGTCCCGTACCGCCTTCACGTCGTCGTCGTTGATCCGTCCTGCCACACGCGTCAGTCTACGGCCGCGGACCGACAGTCCCGTCAGGCCCCCGGACGGCCCTGCGCCGGCCCGCCGTCAGGCCACCCCCGAGGGCACCAGGGCGGAAAGCGGAACCGTCGGGTCTGCCAGTTTCTCGCGGTCGACGGGCGCCTTCGACCTGATCAGCGCCTGGATGTGCTCGGTGACGTCCCACACGTTCACGTTCATTCCGGCCAGGACCCGCCCCTCCGACAGCCAGAAGGCGATGAACTCCCGCTTGCCCGCGTCCCCGCGGATCAGCACCTGGTCGTAACCGCCCGCCGGTGCGTACCCCGAGTACTCCAGACCCACGTCGTACTGGTCCGAGAAGAAGTACGGCACCCGGTCGTACGAGACCTCCTGCCCCAGCATCGCCCGCGCGGCGGCCGGACCTCCGTTGAGGGCGTTCGCCCAGTGCTCGACCCGCAGCCGGGTCCCGAGCACCGGATGGTGCGCGGCGGCCACGTCCCCGACCGCGAACACGTCCGGGTCGGAGGTGCGCAGCGAGGCGTCCACGGCGATGCCGCCGCCGTGCTCCCGGTCCACCAGGGCCAGGCCCGAGGTCTCCGCGAGCGCGGTGCGCGGCGCGGCGCCGATCGCGGCGAGGACCGCGTGCGCCGGGTGCTCCTCCCCGTCGGCCGTCCGGGCCGCCAGCACCATGCCGTCGTGCCCGACGATCTCCGTCAGCCGGGCCCCGAAGTGGAAGCGGACGCCGTGCTCGGCGTGCAGGTCGGCGAAGAGCCGGCCGATCTCCGGACCGAGCACCGCGTGCAGCGGGGTCGCCTCCGGCTCGATGACCGTGACCTCGGCCCCGTACCCACGGGCCGCCGCGGCGACCTCCAGGCCGATCCAGCCGGCGCCCGCGATCAGCAGGTGCCCGTTGTCCCGGCCCAGGCCGGCCAGCGTCTTGCGCAGCCGCTCGGCGTGCGCGAGGCGCCGCAGGTGGTGCACCCCGACCAGCTCGGTGCCCGGGATGTCCAGCCGGCGCGGCTCGGCGCCGGTGGCCAGCAGCAGCTTGTCGTAGGGCAGGGCCGTGCCGTCGCCGAGGACCACCTTCTTGGCCTCCCGGTCGAGCTGGACCGCCGGCTGGCCGAGGTGCAGCTCGATGTCGGAGGCCGCGTACCAGGAGGGCTCGTGGACGAAGACGCTCTCGCGCTCCTCCTTGCCCGCCAGGTATCCCTTGGAGAGCGGGGGACGCTCGTAGGGATGGTCGCGCTCGTCGCCGATGAGGATCACCCGCCCCGTGAACCCCTCGGACCTCAGCGCCTCGGCCGCCTTAGCCCCGGCGAGCCCTGCGCCGACGATGACGAATGTCCGGTGTGCGTCGACCACCTGATGCCTCCTCATAACCTCTCCGCCACATGCGACCACATGCGAGCGTCCCGCACTGAGCCTGCCGCGTGAAGGGGGAGTGGCCCGATCGGCTCACCCTTCGGCGCGTCGTGTGCGACGCGTGAGGCGGGCGTGCAGGGAGCGCGCGGCGGCGTCCGTGAGCGCCGCGATCTGGTCGACGACCGCGCGTTTGCGGGCCCGGTCGTCCGGCGCGGCGTCGAAGATCGCCCGGAACTGCGGGTCCAGACCCTCGGGCGCGCGGGCGCTCAGCGCCTGCGCGAGCTCGGCGAGGACGATGCGCTGATCGGCTCGGATCCGTTCCTGCTCGTCGCGCTGCATGACGTACAGGTCGGCCACCGCCTTGAGGACGGCGCACTCGTTGCGGGCCTCGCGCGGGACCACGAGCTCCGCCGCGTAGCGGGTGAGCCGGCCGGTGCCGTAGGCCTGCCGGGTCGCGCTCTCGGCGGCCAGGCAGAAGCGGCCGATCAGCTGGCTGGTGGCGTCCTTCAGCCGGGCCTGGGCCACGGCCGAGCCGTCGTACCCGTGCGGCCACCAGTCCTGCTCCATCAGCCGGTCCAGGGCTTCGCGCAGTTCCTCCGGCTCGGTGTCGGCCGGTACGTACCGGCCGATCGCCACCCGCCAGATCGCGGTGCGCTCGGGCTCGGCGAACAGCAGGTTCGGGTCGAGGTGTCCGGCGTGCAGGCCGTCCTCGAAGTCGTGGACGGAGTACGCCACGTCGTCGGCCCAGTCCATGACCTGCGCCTCGAAGCACTTGCGGTCGGCGGGCGCGCCGCGGCGCAGCCAGTCGAAGACCGGCAGGTCGTCCTCGTACGCACCGAACTTCACCGAGCCCGGGTCGGTGGGGTGGTCCCCGCGCGCCCAGGGGTACTTGGTGGCGGCGTCCAGGCAGGCCCGGGTGAGGTTCAGCCCGACGCTGACCAGTTCGCCGGTGGCCGGGTCGGGGACGAAGCGCTTGGGCTCCAGCCGGGTCAGCAGGCGCAGCGACTGGGCGTTGCCCTCGAAGCCGCCGCAGTCCTTGGCGAACTCGTTGAGCGCCTCTTCGCCGTTGTGGCCGAAAGGCGGGTGTCCCATGTCGTGGGAGAGGCAGGCCGCCTCGACCAGGTCGGGGTCGCAGCCGAGCGCGGCGCCGAGCTCGCGGCCGACCTGGGCGCACTCCAGGGAGTGCGTCAGGCGCGTACGGGGGCTCGCGTCCCAGTCGTACGAACGCGTGCCGGGGGTGACCACCTGGGTCTTCCCGGCGAGGCGGCGCAGGGCGGCGGAGTGCAGCACGCGGGCGCGGTCGCGCTGGAAGGCGGTCCGGCCCGGCCGTTTGTCGGGCTCCACGGCCCAGCGCTCGGTATCGGCGGGATCGTAGGGCGGACGAGCGGACGTGGTGGTGCCTTCCAAGCCTTCCATGCCCCGACGTTAACCGGAACCGCCGACAAGACGGGCGATCCGAGCGATCCGGCCCCGCACGGCTCCCGGCGCGGTTCTAGGCCGTGGCCAGTTCCAGGTGCCCGCCGTACGCGACGTCCTGCCGGGCGGAGCCCGGTCCGGCGGCGCCCTGTTCCGCGGCGGCCCGGGCGGCGAGGCCCGCGACGGCTTCGTCGTAGCGGTGCAGCACCAGCCGGGCCAGCGCCGGATGCGCGCCGAGGGGGGCGGCGGCCGGCCCCGGCGCGGCGGCGGCGCTCGCGGAGGCGAAGCGCCCGGGGGCGGCGAAGTACGAGGCCACCGCGACCCGGTGGCAGCCGCGCGCGGTCAGGGCCCGTACGGCGTCGGGCACGGTGGGCGCCGCGGCCGAGGCGTAGGCGGCCGTCACGGGCACCCCGCCGAGCCGTTCGGACAGCAGGGCGGCGGTGGCCCGCGTGTCGGCGGCGGAGTCGGGGTCGCGGGATCCGGCGGCCGCCAGCACCACCGCCGACCCGGCGGTCCAGCCGGCCTCCACGAGCCGCCCGTACAGGGCTTCGATGAGCAGCGGATGGGGACCGAGGGGCGCGGCGATCCGGGTCCGCAGGTGTCCGGCGCGGG
Source organism: Streptomyces sp. NPDC006544 (assembly GCF_040611715.1). Classification (NCBI taxonomy): domain Bacteria; kingdom Bacillati; phylum Actinomycetota; class Actinomycetes; order Kitasatosporales; family Streptomycetaceae; genus Streptomyces; species Streptomyces sp. NPDC006544. The sequence goes on from NZ_JBEXOV010000006.1 coordinate 98,530, forward strand.
CGGCGGCGGCCGGCAGGTCCCGCTTGACGTGGGTGCCGCGTCCCAGCAGCAGCGGTACGAGCACGGCGGCTCCGGTGGCCTGCTCGAGGGTGTGATCCAGCAGCGGGTGGTTCAGCTCGACGTGCCCGAGCCGGACGCGGAGGCGGGGGCGGAGTTCGCGGACGCGTTCGAGCAGGGCCTCGACGGTGTGGAGGGCGCGCGGGTCACGGCTGCCGTGGGCCACGGCGACGAGGGTGGGCTGCATGGGGGGACTCCCTGGTGTCGGGGGCGCAGGCCGCTGAGCTGCGTGCCGAGCTGGGCGGTGATCCGGGTCAGCAATTCCGCCGTGGTGGACGGCGGAAGAGGAGGGCGGGGCGTGAGGTGCGGGGACCGGGGATGCGCAGGCTCCGTCATGAACCGATCCTGCGCGCCGCAGGTTGCCGACGCGTTGCGCCGGGGTGACAGGTGTTTTCCGGCTGCTCACAGGGGGGTGGACGCGAGGGTGGGCCGGGGGCGCGGGCCCCCGGGCCGCGGGGGCCGGTCGCGGGGGAGATGGCGGAGCCGGGAGTCGGCGGTGCCGGGAAAGGGGAGACCGCGGGTCCGGAAACCACGGAGGCCGTACGCGCGTCCGTAGTCGACGGAACCAACAGGGGGTACGAAGGATGCGCGGAGCGGTACGGGTACGACGTCTGCCCGGGGCGGCACGGAGGCTGCTGGCGGCGGCGCGGGTCCGGCCCGGGGCGTCGGGCTCGGCGGGTCCGGCGGGGCCTGCGGGTCCGGCGGGGCCGGCGGGGCCTGCGGGGCCGGCGGGTCCGCACGGATCGGCTGGGTCGGCGGGGTCGACCGGGGGGACGGGGCCGAAGGAGACGACGGAGCTGACGGGCTCGGCGGGAGCCCGGCCGGAGGGAGCGCGGGCCCCGGCGTCGCGATCCGTGCGGGCCCTGGTGCCCCGGACCGTGCGGGCCCGGCGGCGGGCCGTACGGGTGGTGATGGCGCTCTGCGTACTGGCGCTGCTGCCTTCCGCGTGGACCCACGCCGCGGCCGGCCCGCGGCTGCGCACCACCGCCGACGCGCCCGCCGCCGAGGTGGCGGTGGTGTTCGGGGCCGGGCTGTGGAACGGCCGGCCGACCCCGTACCTCGCCGGCCGCCTCGACGCCGCCGCCGAGCTCTACCGCACGGGCAAGGTCAAGGTCGTCCTCGTCACCGGCGACAACAGCCGTACCGAGTACGACGAGCCCGACGCGATGCGCACGTACCTGACGGGCCACGGCGTGCCGGACGCCCGCATCGTCAGCGACTACGCGGGCTTCGACTCGTGGGACTCCTGCGTCCGCGCCCGGGAGATCTTCGGGGTGCACCGGGCGGTGCTGGTCAGCCAGGGCTTCCACATCCGGCGGGCGGTCGCGCTGTGCCGGGCCGCCGGCGTGGACGCCTACGGGGTCGGGGTGGCCGAGGCGCACGACGTGACCTGGTACTACGGCGGTACGCGCGAGGTCTTCGCGGCGGGGAAGGCGGCGCTCGACGCGGTCTTCAAGCCGCAGCCGCGCTTCCTGGGTCCCAAGGAGGAAGGGGTGTCGCGGGCGCTGGCCGCTCTGGCAGACTGACGCCGCTGGGTGCGATATGCCGATTCGGCATATGCCGATCCGTCGTGTGGGGCAGGGGTGGGGAACCGTGGCGGTCGTGGATCTGAGCGGCAAGGCCGTCTGGAGGCGGAAGGCGCGGGGACGGCCGCCGAGCTCGGCGGGGCCGCGCGCTTCCTTCGCCACGACGTCACCAGCGCATCCGACTGGGAGGCGGCGCTGGAGTACGCGGTCGCCGAGTTCGGCCGGATCGACGGCCTGGTCAACAACGCCGGCATCGCCACCGGGCAGTTCCTGGAACACGAGAGCGTCGAGCACTTCCGCCGGGTCGTCGAGATCAACCTGGTCGGCGTCTTCATCGGCATCAAGACCGCGATCCCGCTGCTGCGCGCGGGCGGCGGCGGCTCCATCGTCAACATCTCCTCCGCCGCCGGCCTCACCGGCCTGGCCCTGACCGCCGGCTACGAGGCCTCGAAATGGGGCGTGCGCGGACTGTCGAAGATCGGCGCGGTCGAACTCGCCGAGGCCCGGATCCGCGTCAATTCCGTCCACCCCGGCATGACGCTCACCCCGATGACGGCCCCGGTCGGCATCCGGGCGGGCGAGGGCAACCATCCCGGCGCCCCGATGGGCCGCGTCGGCCTCCCCGAGGAGATCGCGTCCGCCGTCGCCTTCCTCCTCTCGGACGCCTCCGGCTACATGACCGGCGCGGAACTCGCCGTGGACGGCGGCTGGACGGCCGGCCTCACGGCGAAGCACCTCACCGAGCAGTAGAACGGGCTCCGGCCCCCGGCTCCGGACCCCGGCTCCCGGCCCCCGGCCCCCTGGTCGCCACCCCCGGCCCCCGTCCTCACCGGCGGCGCCCGGCGGCGCTGAGGCGGAGCATCCCCGGCCGTAACGCGGGGCGGCGGCCGCCGTAACACCCGCGCCGCATCGTGAGGGGCATGCACACCCCGGGAGCCGCACCGGCCGACACCGCCTCCGACGCCGTCACCGCCACGCACTGCCCGTACTGCGCGCTGCAGTGCGGGATGAACCTCCGCCCCGAACCGGGCGGAGGCGGCGTGGTGGTGGAGGAGCGGGCCGGGTTCCCCGTGAACCGGGGCGCGCTGTGCGGCAAGGGCCGCAGCGCCCCCGCCGTGCTCTCCTCCCGGGTACGCCTGACCGAGCCGCTCGTCCGCACCCACGCCGGGCGGCTGGAGCCGGCCACCTGGGAGGAGGCCCTCGACGCCGTCGCCCAGGGACTCGCTCGGACGCGCGCCACCCACGGGGCCGACGCGGTCGGCGTGTTCGGCGGCGGCGGGCTGACGAACGAGAAGGCCTACGCCCTCGGGAAGTTCGCCAGGGTCGCCCTCGGGACCTCGCAGATCGACTACAACGGCCGGTTCTGCATGTCCTCGGCCGCCGCCGCGCACCAGCGGGCCTTCGGGCTCGACCGGGGGCTGCCGTTCCCGCTGGAGGACATCCCCCGGACCGGCTGCGTCATCCTCGTCGGCTCCAACCCGGCCGAGACCATGCCGCCCGCCCTGCGGTTCTTCCGCGAACTCCGCGAGAACGGCGGCACGCTGATCGTGGTGGACCCGCGCCGCACGCGGACCGCCGAGCAGGCCGACCTGCACCTCGCCCCCCGCCCCGGCACGGACCTGGCGCTCGCCCTCGGCCTGCTCCACCTGGTGGTGGCGGGCGGCTACACGGACGAGGAGTTCATCGCCGAGCGCACCAGCGGCTGGGAGGCGGCCCGCGCGGGCGCGATGGCGCACTGGCCGGAGCTGGTCGAGCGCATCACGGGTGTGCCCGTGCCCAAACTCCGTGAGGCGGTGGGGATGTTCTGCGCCCCCCGATCCGCGATGGTGCTCACCGCGCGCGGCCCCGAGCAGCAGTCCAAGGGAACCGACACCGTCGGCGCCTGGATCAACCTCTGCCTCGCCACCGGCCGGGCCGGCCGCCCGCACTCCGGCTACGGATGCCTCACCGGCCAGGGCAACGGCCAGGGCGGCCGCGAACACGGCCAGAAGGCCGACCAGCTCCCCGGCTACCGCAAGCTGACCGACCCGGCGGCGCGCGCCCACGTGGCCGGGGTCTGGGGCATCGACCCCGACGACCTCCCCGGCCCGGGCCGCAGCGCCTACGAACTCCTCGACGCGCTGGGCACGGACGTTCGGGCCCTGCTCCTGATGGGCTCGAACCCGGTGGTCTCGGCCCCCCGCGCCGGCCACATCGAGGACCGCATCCGCTCCCTGGACTTCCTCGCCGTCGCGGACGTGGTGCTGTCCGAGACCGCCGCCCTCGCGGACGTGGTCCTCCCGGTCACCCAGTGGGCGGAGGAGACCGGCACCACCACCAACCTGGAGGGCCGCGTCCTGCTGCGCCGCCGGGCCCTCACCCCGCCTCCCGGCGTCCGCACCGACCTCGAGGTCCTGCACGGCCTCGCCACCCGGCTGGGCATGTCGAAGGCCTTCCCGGCCTCGCCCGAGGAGGTCTTCGACGAACTGCGCCGCGCCTCGGCGGGAGGTCCGGCGGACTACTCGGGCATCAGCTACGCCCGGATCGAGGCCGAACAGGGCGTCTTCTGGCCCTGCCCCGCGGATTCCGCCACCGCGGATGCCGTCCCCGCGGAGGCGGAGGCGGAGCCGGGGGACGCGGGCGGCCCCGGGAAGGCGGAGCCGCGGGAGATCCGCCCCGCGCAGCCCCACCCCGGTACCCCGCGCCTCTTCCTCGACCGCTTCGCCACCGAGGACGGCCGGGCCCGCTTCGTCCCCGTCACGCACCGCGACGCCGCCGAGGTCCCGGACGCGCAGTACCCGCTGCTCCTCACCACGGGGCGGGTGGTCGCCCAGTACCAGTCGGGCGCGCAGACCCGCCGGGTGGACGAGCTCAACGCGGCCGCCCCCGGCCCCTTCGTGGAACTCCACCCCCGCCTCGCCGCCCGCATCGGCGCGGTCGAGGGCGCCCCGCTGGCGGTCACCTCCCGCCGGGGCCGCGCGGTGGCCCCGGCCCGCATCACCGACACCATCCGCGCGGACACGGTCTTCATGCCCTTCCACTGGCCGGGCGAGGGCCGCGCGAACACCCTCACGAACCCCGCGCTGGACCCGGTCTCGCGGATGCCGGAGTTCAAGGTCTGCGCGGTCCGCGTGGAACCGGCCTAACCGGTACCGAAGGTGGGCGCCAGAGCTTCCAGCAGGCGGTTCGCGTACGACTCGGCGGACCCGGCGATCCCCGGGTACTCCGCGTGGAACGGGCTCCAGTCCGTCCGCGCGAGCCCTTCGAACATCCCGGGTGCGGGCGGCCGGTGGCCCCCGGCGTCCTCGAACTCCCCGGAGAGCCGGAACACCTCCACCAGCAGCGGGTACGGAAGTACGCGGCTCTCCGCCAGCAGGACCGCGTCGTACAGGTCCTTGCCCTGCGGGTACATGTCCCCGGCGAGCCACAACAGCTTCCAGGCGAGGGAGAGTTCCCGCGTGGCACCCAGCAGCCCGACCCCCGCCACCCGCACGGGCTCCGGCGCGACCGGCAGGGGCTCGTTGAAGACGAAGTCCAGCTGGACCTGACCGCCCCGCATTCCCGGCGCGGACCAGGGGAGGACCAGCCTGCGCCCCGGGACGCGTTCGTACGTCCAGATGTACTCCGACACCGCCTCCGACGCCGGCATCGCCAGGTCCCCGTGCCCCGCCAGCCGCTCGGCCCCGGCCGCGATCGCGTCCAGCATCCGCCCGGTGCGGTCCTCCTCGATCATCCGGTCCGCGGGGACCACGACGAAGTCGAGGTCGTGCGGCTCCCGCGCGGCCTCGCCGAACCACTCGCCCATCAGCACGCTGCCGCGCAGCACCAGCGAGTCGGCGAAGCCCGACGTCCCGACCGCACGCAACGCGACCTCCATCGCCGTCCGGCGGGCCGACCGCCAGGCCGCCCGCGCCGCCGGCTCCGGGATCACCGGATCCAGCGGCCGGTACGCCTCGTGGAAGTGTTTGAGCGCGGGATCGAAGGCCACGCCGGCCGGATCGCCCCCGTGGCCCGTCCGCAGGGTCCGGGGCGGCTGGAACATCCGCCGTGTCCGCTCCGTCTCCGGTTCCGCGGGATCGTCCGGTCCGCCCGGAATCGACGGCTTCCACTCCTGGGCGCTCACAGGGCGTCCCCCTCCTCGATCCACCCGTCGTCCACCGACGGGTCACTGTCGTACAGGACGAACTCCCGCTCCTGCGACCGGATTTCGTACCCGGCTCGCACCACCGCGGCGGCCAGCGCATCGCATGCCGCCGTCGCCTGCGCCGCCGTGCCCCGGCAGCGCTGGGTCACGAAGCGTTCGTGGCGGGCCCCCGGCAGGACCCGGCGCGCGTTCCACGAGACGTGGGCCGCGTGGCCCGTCACCAGGGACTCGAGGGCGGCCCGGTCGTAGCCGGCGGGCAGGCGCAGCTTCAGGTGGTGCTCGAAGTAGCCCCCGCCGGGACCCGGCCGGTCCGTGGTCCACGGGACGGTCTCCACCTTGACCCGGACCGGGTCGAAGCCGGCCGCGCGCAGCCGGGGCACCAGCGCCTCGTACCCCGTGCGGTCGGGCAGCGTCAGCATCGGCTGCGAGGCCGTCCGGCCCCGGGCCAGCACGATGTGCGTGACCTTCAACTCCCGCTGCCCGGCCCACGCTTCGAGCCGCGCCAGTTCCGCCGAGTCCGGGCAGCGCACCGTGACGTGCGTTTCGTACGAAGACATGGCAATGATCTTCTCGGACATGCGTCCGATCCGCATCGGGGTTCTCGTCAGGGGGTAACCATGGGTCACGCACCGGACCCAGAAAGTGCTCGCACGCCCCTCGTGGCAGCGCTGTGCCGTACCCCACACTGAGGTGCGGTGCCCCCGTCCTCGGAGCCCTGTGGAGGTCGCCCCCGTGCAGACCCAGAGCTTGACCGTCAGCGTCAGCCCGCCCCGGAACGCCGCCGCGGAGGCCGAAGCCGCGGCCGGCGAGGAGCCGGAGGCCGACGCCGTGGACGAGGAGGAGGAGCCGCGGGCCGCGGAGCTGGGCCGGCAGGCGCCCGCGCAGCGCAAACGGGCCGGGGAGGGCTCCGCCGGGGCGGGACCGTCCGCCGACCTCTTCCGCCAGTACCTGCGCGAGATCGGCCGGATCCCGCTGCTCACCGCGGCCGAGGAGGTCGACCTCGCGCGGCGCGTGGAGGCGGGGCTGTTCGCCGAGGAGAAGCTCGGCAGCGGGGCCGCGCTCGACCTGCAGCTCACCCTCGACCTGGACAAGCTCGTCGTCATGGGCCGCATGGCCAAGCGCCGCCTCATCGAATCGAACCTCCGGCTCGTCGTCTCCGTCGCCAAGCGCTACGTGGGCCGCGGCCTCACCATGCTCGACCTGGTCCAGGAGGGGAACCTGGGACTGATCCGGGCCGTCGAGAAGTTCGACTACGCCCGCGGCTACAAGTTCTCCACCTATGCCACCTGGTGGATCCGCCAGGCCATGTCCCGGGCCCTCGCCGACCAGGCCCGGACCATCCGCGTGCCCGTCCACGTCGTCGAGCTGATCAACCGCGTCATCCGCGTCCAGCGCCGCATGCTCCAGGAACGCGGGTACGAGCCCACCGCCGAAGAGGTCGCCGCGCACCTTGAGCTGACTCCCGAGCGGGTCCTGGAAGTGCTGCGCCTGGCACAGGAGCCGGTCTCGCTGCACGCCCCCGTGGGCGAGGAGGACGACGTCGCGCTCGGCGACCTCATCGAGGACGGCGACGCCGCCTCGCCGGTGGAGTCGGCCGCCTTCTTCCTGCTCCGCGAGCACCTGGAGGCGGTCCTCTCGACCCTCGGCGAACGCGAGCGCAAGGTCGTGCAGCTGCGCTACGGACTCGCCGACGGGCGGCCGCGCACGCTGGAGGAGATCGGGCGGATCTTCGGAGTCACCCGCGAGCGGATCCGGCAGATCGAGTCCAAGACCCTCGGCAAACTGCGCGACCACGCCTTCGCCGACCAGCTCCGCGGCTATCTCGACTGAGTACCCGCCGTGCCGGCTCCCCGGGGAGCGCGGCGGCACGGAAAAGGGGGCGCCCCGAAGGGCGCCCCCGTCCCACTCGTCCCGCTAGTCGACCTCGGCCACCGCTTGCGCGAACTGCGCCGCGTACAGCCGCGCGTACGCGCCCGCCGAGCCCAGCAGCTCCTCGTGCGTGCCCTGCTCCACGATCGAGCCGCTCTCCATCACCAGGATCAGGTCGGCGTCGCGGATCGTGGACAGCCGGTGCGCGATCACGAAGGACGTGCGGCCGTGCGCGAGGCGCGCCATCGCCTTCTGGATCAGCACCTCTGTACGGGTGTCCACCGAGCTCGTCGCCTCGTCGAGCACCAGGATCACCGGGTCGGACAGGAACGCCCGCGCGATGGTGATCAGCTGCTTCTCGCCCGCGCTGACGCCCGCGCCCTCGTCGTCCAGCACCGTGTCGTAGCCGTCGGGCAGCGTGCGGACGAACCGGTCCGCGTGGGCCGCCCGCGCGGCCTCCTCGATCTCCTCGCGCGTCACCTCCCGCGCGGCGCCGTAGGCGATGTTCTCCGCGATGGTGCCGCCGAACAGCCAGGTGTCCTGGAGCACCATGCCGATGCCGCCGCGCAGTTCCTCGCGGGTCATCTTCGCGATGTCCACGCCGTCGAGGGCGATCTCGCCGCCCGTGACCTCGTAGAACCGCATCAGCAGGTTGACCAGCGTGGTCTTGCCGGCGCCGGTGGGGCCGACGATCGCGACCGTCTGCCCCGGGTCGACCGACAGCGAGAGGTTCTCGATCAGCGGCTTGTCCCGCTCGTAGCGGAAGGCGACCTTGTCGAAGGTGACCTGTCCGACCAGGGCTTCGGGACGCTCCGGAACCTCGGCGTCCGGCTCCTGCTCCTCCGCGTCCAGCAGCTCGTACACCCGCTCCGCCGACGCGACGCCCGACTGCACCAGGTTCGCCATGGAGGCGACCTGGGTCAGCGGCATCGAGAACTGGCGCGAGTACTGGATGAAGGCCTGGACGTCACCGATCGACAGGGTGCCGGAGGCCACCCGCAGACCGCCGACGACCGCGACGAGCACGTAGTTGATGTTGGAGATGAACAGCATCACCGGCTGCATGATCCCGCTGACCAGCTGCGCCTTGAACGAGGCCCGGTACAGCGCCTCGTTCTGCTCGGCGAAGAGCTCCGCGGACTCCTTCTGCCGGCCGAAGACCTTGACCAGCGTGTGGCCCGAGTACATCTCCTCGACGTGCGCGTTCAGGGCGCCCGTCGACTTCCACTGCGCCACGAACTGCGGCTGCGACTTCTTGCCGATCTTCGCGGCCACGTAGCCCGAGACGGGGATGGTCACGAGCGCGACCAGCGCCAGCAGCGGTGAGATCCAGAACATCATCGCCAGCACGCCGACGATGGTCAGGAGCGAGTTGAGCAGCTGCCCCATCGTCTGCTGGAGCGTCTGCCCGATGTTGTCGATGTCGTTCGTGGCCCGGCTGAGCACCTCTCCGCGCTTCTGCGAGTCGAAGTACGACAGCGGCAGCCGCGACAGCTTCGCCTGCAGCGCCTCGCGCATCCGGTACACGGTGCCGTTCATGATGTGGTTCGACAGCCGCGTCGCGACCAGCATCATCAGACCGGCGACCGTGAAGACGGCCAGCGCCCACAGCGCCACCGCCCCCACCGCGCCGAAGTCGATGCCCTGGCCCGGGGTGAAGTCGGTGCCGGACAGCATGTCCGCCATCCCGCCCTGGCCCTGGGCGCGCATCAGCTCCAGCGCCTGCTCCTTGGTGGCGCCGGGCGGGAGCTCCCGCCCCACTTCCCGGCCCACGATCCCCGCGAAGACCAGGTCGGTGGCCTTGCCGAGGATCTTCGGGCCGGTCACCGAAGCGGCGACGCTGGCCACGACCGCGAGGATCATGCCCCACAGCTTGACCCGGTCGTGCGCCAGCTCGCGCAGCAGGCGCTTGCCCGAGCCCTTGAAGTCCATGGACCGCGTCGTCGGCGGTCCCATCATCATGCGTCCTCCGGGACCGCTCACGCCGCCTCCGCCTCCGTCAGCTGGGAGAGCACGATCTCCCGGTAGGTCTCGTTGCCGGCCATCAGCTCGTGGTGGCGTCCTTCGCCCACGACCTGTCCCTCGTCGAGGACGACGATCCGGTCGGCGTCGCGGATCGTGGAGACCCGCTGGGCGACGATGACCACGGTCGCGTTCTCGGTCTCGCGGGCGAGCGCGGAGCGCAGCGCGGCGTCCGTCGCGTAGTCCAGGGCCGAGAAGGAGTCGTCGAAGAGGTAGATCTCCGGGCGCTGCACGAGCGTGCGCGCGATCGCCAGCCGCTGGCGCTGGCCGCCGGAGACGTTGGTCCCGCCCTGGGCGACGGGCGCGTCGAGTCCGCCCTCGAGCTCGGAGACGAAGTCCTTGGCCTGCGCCACCTCCAGCGCGTGCCACAGTTCCTCGTCGGTGGCGTCGGGGCGTCCGTAGCGCAGGTTGGTGGCGACGGTCCCGGAGAACAGGTACGGCTTCTGCGGGACCATGCCGACCGTCCGGGCGAGCAGCTCGGGCGCGAGGCGCCGTACGTCCTCACCGTCCACGAGCACCTCGCCGCCGGTCGCGTCGAACAGGCGGGGGACCAGACCCAGCAGCGTGGACTTGCCGCTGCCGGTGGAGCCGATCACGGCGGTGGTCTCGCCCGGGCGGGCCACCAGGTCGACCCCGCGCAGCACGGGGGCCTCGGCGCCCGGGTAGCGGAAGTCGGCGCCGCGCAGCTCGAGGCGGCCGTGGTGGAGCAGCTTGCGGACGGGGTCGGCGGGCGGGACCACGCTGGAGTCGGTGTCCAGGACCTCCTGGACGCGCTCGGCGCAGACCTCGGCGCGCGGCACCATCATGAACATGAAGGTGGCCATCATCACGGCCATGACGATCTGCATCAGGTAGGCGAGGAAGGCCGTCAGCTGGCCGATCTCCATGCCGCCGCTGTCGATGCGCATGGCGCCGAACCAGATGACGGCGACGCTGGAGATGTTCACGACCACTATGACGGTCGGGAACATCAGCGCGAGCAGCTTGCCCGCCGCGAGCGAGACGCCGGTGAGGTCGGCGTTGGCCTCGCGGAAGCGGTCCTTCTCGTAGTCGTCGCGGATGAAGGCGCGGATCACCCGGTTACCGGTGATCTGCTCGCGCAGGACCCGGTTCACGGTGTCCAGGCGCGTCTGCATCGCCCGGAAGAGCGGCCGCGTCTTCAGGACGATGGCGCCGACCGACAGGCCGAGCACGGGGACGACGGCCAGGAGCACGCCCGACAGCTTCACGTCGAGCGAGAGCGCCATGAAGATGCCGCCGACGCACATGATCGGAGCCGAGACCATCAGGGTGAAGGTCATCAGCACGAGCATCTGGATCTGCTGCACGTCGTTCGTCGTACGGGTGATCAGCGAGGGCGCCCCGAAGTGGCCGAGCTCACGCGCCGAGAAGCTCTGCACGCGGTCGAAGACTCCGGCCCGGACGTCGCGGCCGAAGGCGGCGGCGGTGCGGGCACCGTAGTAGACGGCCCCGACGTTGCAGACGAGCTGCACCAGGGAGACGCCGAGCATCAGCGCGCCGAAGCGCAGGATGTAGCCCGTGTCGCCGTTGACGACACCGTTGTCGATGATGTCGGCGTTCAACGTGGGCAAGTAGAGGCTCGCGCTGGTCTGCAGCAGTTGCAGCAGCACCAGCACGGCGATCGGTTTCCGGTACGGACCGAGATGGGTCCGCAGAAGTCGTATGAGCACGCGCAGGCTCCGGTCGGCATGATCGAGGGGGGTCACCCCATCTTCGGCCACCCGGATGCCCATCCCCAACGGTTTTCGCAAAGGCGGGTCAAAAGGAGTACCGGCGCCCGGGAGCGGTCCTAGGCCCCCGGACGGCCGGCGTCGGACGAGCCGGGTCCCGGACGCCGCCGCGGCGGCCGGGACCCGCCGGGCTCAGAACGCGCCCGGGTGGATCTGCTCCCGGGTCGCGACGTACTGCTGGCGCACGCCCTGCCAGGCCGGGTACTCCTCGTCCGGCTCGAAGACCTGCGCGGCCGGCGCCGGCCACACGGGCGGGGTGTGCGGGGCCAGCGTGCCCCGCGCCACGCCCAGCGCCCACGCCGCCTGCCGGGCCGCGCCCAGCGCCGCGTAGTCCGCCGGCGCCGGCACGACGATCTGCGTACCGAACAGGCCCGGCGCGAAGGCCTGTACGGCGGGCAGCTCGGCCGCCGCGCCCAGCAGGAACACCCGGCGGATCTCCACCCCGCGGCTGCGCAGCACGTCGAGCGCGTCCACCAGCCCGCACAGCATCCCCTCGAAGGAGGCCCGCGCGAGGTGCTCCGGCTTCATGGAGTCGCGGCGCAGCCCCGACAGGGTTCCGGCGGTGTGCGGCAGGTTCGGCGTCCGCTCACCCTCCAGGTACGGCAGGAGTACGAGGCCGTGCGCGCCCGGGGTCGACTTCAGCGCGAGCTCGCTCAGCCCCTCCAGGTCGGTGCCCAGCATCTCGGCGGTGCCGCGCAGGGCCCGTACCGCGTTGGAGGTGTTGACCACCGGCAGGTGCATCCCGGCGGCGTCCGCGAGCGAGGTGATCAGCCCGCCCGGCTCCGACAGCGCCTCGCGGTGCACCGCCATCACCGACCCGGAGGCGCCCAGGGAGACCACCGCGTCGTCGGGGCCCATGCCCAGTCCGAGCGCGGCGGCCATGGTCTCGCCGGTCCCGGCGGAGATCAGCAGCCCCTCGGGCGTTGTCCCGGCGGCCTCGGACGGGCCGAGCACCTCGGGCAGCAGCGCCCGGTGGCCGAGTGCGAGCTCGACGAGGTCGGGACGGTAGGTGCCGGTGGCCGCCGACCAGTAGCCGGTGCCGGAGGCGCCGCCCCGGTCGGTGGTGCGCCGGGCCGGGCGGCCCAGCAGCTGCCACACCAGCCAGTCGTGGGGCGACATCACGGCGGCGACCCGGCGGGCCGCGTCGGGCTCGGTGCGGGTCAGCCAGGCCAGCTTCGCGATGGGCTGGGCCGCATGGGGGACCGAGCCGACGGCCTCGACCCAGGCCTGCCGGCCGCCGAGCGCGTCGATCAGGTCGGCGGCGGCGACCTGGCCGCGCTTGTCGTTGCCGATCAGGGCGGAGCGGACGAGGCCGCCCTGCGCGTCGAGCGGCAGCACACCGTGCTGCTGGGCGGAGACGCCGATGGCCTCGACGCCCTCGAGGAGCCCGCCGCCGGCGGCTTCCCCGAGGGAGAGCAGCCAGGCCTGCGGATCGGTCTCGTGCGGGACGGCGTCGCCGGAGGGCTGCGGATGGGGGGCGTACCCCTGGCGCAGCACGGCGCCCGTCTCGGTGTCACAGACCACGATGCGAGTGAAGGCGGAAGAGCTGTCCAGCCCGGCGACTATCCCCATGAAGGGAATTCTGCCGCACGTCTGAACGAACTCCGCCGCCCCGCACCCCGCGAGACCGCACCCGGGCGGGAGCGGGCCCCGCCCGGACCGGGCCGTCAGGTGTTGCTGGTGCCCCAGTCGTCCTCGCCGGAGCCGCCGCCGACCCGGGCGCGCAGCCCGCGTACGCGCCCGGCCAGGGAGTCGGGCACGGCGTCGCCCACCTTCTCGCTCACCGCGGCGAAGGCCTTGCCCGCGAACTCCCGGCCGGTCTGACCGGCGCTCTCGGCGGCGTTGCGCACCGCAGGATTCTGCGCGACCCCGCGCGCGGACTTCTTCAACTGTTCATACCGCTCGCGCCCGGCCCGGGTCCCGAGCACGTACCCGAGGGTCAGTCCGACCACGAACGTGACCTTGTACCGCATGCCTGTCACCCTTCGTCATGTGGTGCCCGGCCCGCTGGCGATACCGATTGGCGGAGCACCCCCCTGCTTGCGCTAATCTATGACTCGCAGCGGGCACCCGCCCCCCGGCTTGGCCGGAGGTGGGCTGTTCGGTGCAACGCAGCAATCCCCTGTAGCTCAATTGGCAGAGCAGCCGACTGTTAATCGGCAGGTTACTGGTTCGAGTCCAGTCGGGGGAGCGCGGTCCCCTGTAGCTCAATTGGCAGAGCAGCCGACTGTTAATCGGCAGGTTACTGGTTCGAGTCCAGTCGGGGGAGCAAGTGAGAACGAGGACCCCGAGTGGGTCCTTTTTCTTTTTATGCGCCCGGTCGGGAACCGGACAGGGCTCGATACGGTCTCTCTGGGCAGGCGAAGCCGATCATGCGAGGCATCCGAGGCAGGAGATCGTATGAGCGGCTATGCTGCGGCAGACGGCGCGCACACATGTACGCGCCACGCCGTGAAGGGGCGGTAGCTCAGCCGGTTAGAGCAGCGGACTCATAATCCGTCGGCCGTGGGTTCGAGTCCCACCCGCCCCACCACGCGCAAGGTATGCAGGAACGTTCTCCTTGCCTACCTGATCCCGGAGCGTTCTGAGCCCGCGATCCTCGCCCCGAGGGGCCTTTCTCCGGTGTGCCAGGCGCGATGGACCTGCCGAGGTCCACGGGGCGGCGCCGGCCATGTCGTTCGCGCGTCCGGGAGTCACCGTGGAAGCCCGGCCCGCAGGTGCGGGTGCGGTCACACCTGCGGGCCGGGGCGTGGGGGCGGCGTCGGCTAGAAGGCCTCCGTTTCGTCCGCCAGGTGGCGCAGGACGTCCATGAGGTCGCCGCGGCGGGCGAACGCCGCGCGTTGGCGGTGGGCGCCCGAGCCGTCGCGCAGGAGACCGGCCATGGTCTTCGCCGCGTGGTCGAGGTCGCCGGAGGCGGCCAGTTCGGGGGCCACCAGGTCGAGCAGTGCCTCCGCCAGGTCCGCCGCCGGGAGTTCGGCGCCCGTGTACGGGTCGAGGCCGAAGCCCTCCAGGCCGTCGTGGGCCGCCCGCCAGCGCGCGAGGCGCAGTACGTCCTCCCGTACGGGCGGGTCGGGCCGCCGCTCCGCGATCTCGCGCAGGGCCGTCGTGACGAGGGCGCGGGCCAGTTCGGCCTGCAGGACGGCCGAGTCGATGTCCGGTGACATGTCGGGCGCCCGGAACTCGAGCGTCGGCCAGTTCCCGGACGGCCGCAGGTCCCAGTAGACCATTTTGGTGTCGAGGGCGGCCCCGGAGCCGAGCAGGGTCTGCACCGAGCGGCGGAAGTGGGCCGTCGAGGTGAAGTGCGGGGGGAGGCCGGCCGAGGGCCAGCCCGACCAGGCCATCGCCCGCCAGCTGGCATGGCCGGTGTCACGGCCTCCCCAGAACGGCGAGTTGGCGGCCAGTGCGATCAGCGTGGGCAGCCAGGGTCTGACCCGATTGGAGACCGCGACCGCCGTGTCCACGTCGAGAGTGCCGATGTGGATGTGCCGGCCGCAGCTGACGAGGGTGTCGGTGAGTGCGCCGAAACGCCGGTGCTGCTCGCGCTGGCGCGGCTCGTCGTCGGTCAGGTGGAGCGGACCCTCCACGGCGACGACGGGTGAGGGCGCCGCCAGCAGCCGGCAGCCGTGCGCGCGGGCCGCATGCGCGAGGGTGCTCCGCAGTGCGGTGAGCTCCCTGCGCAGGGCCACCGCCGAGTCGGCGACCGGGGTGGCGATCTCCACCTGGTAGCGGGTGCCCTCGGGGTGCAGTTCGTGGGGCAGTCCGGCGGCGGTGGACAGGACGAGCGGGGCGGCCGGGACCACCCGCAGGGTGCGGGCGTCGACGAGGAGGAACTCCTCCTCGACCCCCACGGTGAGCGGGAGGACCGTGCCGGTCGCGCCCGTGGTGCCGGTGCTCGCGGTGCTTGTGCCAGGTTCGATCACTGCGCCTCCCTGGACATACGAGTCTTTTCATCATGAGCTGAACTTTGGGCGAGGAGCGCACGTCAATTCGGTCAAATGTCCGGCGATAGTGGCGAGTTAGCAGCAAGAAGTGCCCCGCCGCGAGGCCCCGGATTCCGGTGGGGAGCCTGGTGCGGGTGCGCGCCGAGGGAGTCCGGACCGCCGAAAATTCCACCGGGCCCCGCGCGGCGTCCGGTTAAGATCCGATGTGACTCGTACGACGGCTCCACCATCGCCCGCCCCCCTCAAACGCCGCATATTCGCCGACCTCACCCCGCTGCGGAGCTCCGCCGACTACCGGCGGCTGTGGGTCGGCGGCACCATTTCCTGGCTCGGCCAGGCGATGACCGCCCTCGCGATCTCCCTCCAGGTCTACGAGATCACCGGTTCCAGCTTCTCCGTCGGGCTGGTCGGCCTCTTCTCGCTCGTGCCGCTCGTCGTCTTCGGGCTCTACGGCGGCGCCATCGCCGACACCGTCGACCGCCGCACGCTCGGCCTCTTCAGCTCGCTCGGCCTGGCCGCCCTGTCGATCGGGCTGGCCGGCGCCGCGCTCCTCGACTACCACCGGGTCTGGCTGCTGTACTGCGTCGTCGCGCTCCAGGCCGTGTGCGCGGCGCTCAACGGGCCGGCCCGGTCGGCGATGATCCCGCGCCTGCTGCCCGTCGAGCAGCTGCCCGCCGCCAACGCGCTGAACACCGTGACCATGACCTTCGGCATGACCGCCGGCCCGATGCTGGGCGGGGTCATCGTCGGCTGGTGGGGCTACCAGGCCGCCTACCTGATCGACGCCGTCACCTTCAGCGCCGCCCTCTACGCGATGTGGCGGCTGCCGTCGATGAAGCCCGACCGGGAGGAGGGCGCGAAGGGGCGGGCGTCCGTACTCGACGGACTGCGCTTCCTCGGGACCCGGCCCAACATCCGGATGACCTTCTTCACCGACATGGCCGCCATGGTGCTGGCCTCGCCGAAGGCGCTCTTCCCGGCCATCGCCGTGCTCTGGTACGGCGGTGACGCGAAGACCGTCGGCCTGCTCGTGGCGGCTCCCGCGGTGGGCGCGCTGCTCGGCGGGCTGCTCTCCGGCTGGCAGGGACGGATCCGCCGGCACGGGGTGGCGATCCTGCTGTCCGTGGCCGGATGGGGGGCGGCCGTCGCGGCGTTCGGGCTGAGCCGCAACCTCTGGGTCGGCCTGTTCTTCCTCGCCCTGGCCGGAGCCTCCGACGCCACCTCGATGGTGTTCCGCACCACCATGCTCCAGGCCGCGACGCCCGACGAGATGCGGGGCCGCCTCCAGGGCGTCTTCATCGTGGTCGTCGCGGGCGGGCCCCGGCTCGGGGACTTCGTCGCCGGGACCGCCGCCGACCTCACCTCGCCGGGCGTCGCGATCACGGGCGGTGGGCTCGGGTGCGTACTCGTCCTCGTCCTGCTCGCCCTGCGGTGGCGGGGGTTCGCCCGGTACGACGCGCGGTCGCCGCAGGCCTGAGCCGGTCCCACCCGGGATCACCCGGGATCACCCCGGCGCCCTGCCGGCGCCCCGCCCCGCCCCGCCCGCCACCGGCACCACCCGCCCCCCGCACCACCGGCACGACCCGCACCACGACCCCGCCCGCGACCGCACCCGGGAAGGGCTAGGCCCCGGGTGCCTCCGGCGTCCCCGGCGTCCGCGGGGAAACGATCCCGCGGGCGACGCCCAGGGCGACGAGGTCCTGGGGGCGGATGCGCAGTTGCTCCGCCGTCGCCGGGGCGGCCTCCGGGGGCCGCTTGAGGATGGCCGCCGCCAGTTCGGGGGCGATCACCGAGAAGTAGCTGTCCGGAGTGACCCAGGTGTGGCCCGGCGCGGCCAGCGCGAGGGCGCCGCCCGAACCGCCCTCGCCGATGAGGAGGGTGGTCACGGGAACCGTGGCCGAGGCGAGGGCCGCGAAGGTGTCGGCGATGGCGGCGCCGGCCCCCGCGTGCTCGGCGGCGGCGTCGTTGGCCGCGCCGGGGGTGTCCACCAGGGTGAGCACCGGGACGCCGAGCCGGTCCGCGAGCCGGATCACACGGGCCGCCGTACGGTAGCCCGCCGGGCGGGTAGCGGTGCCGCATTGCGCGGCGTAGGCCACGGCCCGACCCTCCCGGAGTCCGAAGCCGCACAGCATGCCCGGGTCGGTGCCGCCGGCGCGGTCGCCGGACAGGGGGAGGCGGAGGTCGAAGTACGCGTCCAGGTACTGCCGGGCCCGCGGCCGCTCGGGCCGGCGGGCGCCGCGCACGGCGTCCCACCCGGTCGGGGGCAGCGCCACGTCGGCCAGCGCGGCCGGTGGCGCGACGGGCCCGGCGGAGCGGGGCGCGGCCAGGACGCGGAGCCAGGCCGCCAGGTTCGCGGGGAGCTCGGGCAGGGGAACGACGGCGTCGACGTGCCCGGCGGCGAACTGACCCTCGGCGGTGTAGGCCGCCGGGTCCGCGTCCGCCGGCCGTACTCGGGAGCCGGCGAAGCCGACCTGCGCCCCGGGCAGCGCGAGGACCACGTCGGCCCCGGCCCCGAGGGTGGCCCAGCCGCCGCCGGTGGTGGGGTCGCGCAGGACGGCGATCTGCGGGAGGCCTGCGGCGCGGGTGAGGGCGGACTGGCGGGCCGCGCGCTGGAGTTGGGTCAGCGCGAGCATGCCCTCCTGCATCCGGGATCCGCCGGTGGCGATGAGCGAGACCAGGGGGAGGCGGTGGGCACGGGCGTGGGCGTAGGCGGCCTCGATCCGGTCACCGGTGCGGTGGCCGAGGGACCCGCCGAGGAAGCCGAACTCGAAGGAGATCAGGACTGCTTGCCGACCGTCGATGAGGGCGGTGCCGGTGACGACGGACTCGTCCTCGCCGGTCCGCAGTGCCGCGCGGGCGCGGGAGTCGTCGTAGCCGGCCCAGCCGAGGGGGCCGTCGGGGGCGGGCTCGTCCCCGTCGGCCGTGACGGGCAGTTCGGTGAAGCTGCCGGGGTCGGTTACGGATGCGATCGCGGCGCGGGCCGATTGGCGGATGGTCACGGGGCCAGCCTAGGGCGTGGGGCGTCCCCGGCACTCGGGTCCCGCTGCGGCGCCGTCCCCGCGCTGCCGTCGCGCCCTGCCGTCCCCGCCCTCCGGCCCCCGTACGGGACCGCCCGCGGGGTCGCGGCGTCACGTCCCGCCGGTGAACGGGTCAGAGGGGGGATTCCCAGGTCAGCGTCGTGCCGCGGGTGCCCGTGGGGGTCTGGCCGTCGTCGGAGACGGTGAGGCGGACCCGGGTGGGGACGGCGTCGACCTGGACTTCGATCGCGGTGACCTCCGAGCGCCGGTGCGCGGCCGCCAGCGCGCCGCGCAGGGCGGCGAGCAGGTCGGCGGCCACTGGCTCCGGGAGCAGCGCGTCCACCGCGCCCGCGAAGTGGACCGACGGCTGGAAGCCCAGCAGGACCGCCGCCCCGCCGGTCTCCCGAAGGACCCGGCCGCGGAAGGTCGTCGGGGCGTCCGTCGGCGGTTGCTGGAGGGCGAAGATGGCCGTGCGGACCTCCTGGATGGTGGAGTCGAGCTCGTCCACCGCCCGGCCGAGCTCCTCGCCGACCGTATCGCCCGCCGGTGAGGCCGCGGAGCGCTTCTTCGTGCTCTCCAGCATCATCTCGGTCGCGAACAGCCGCTGCACCACCAGGTCGTGCAGGTCCCGCGCGATGCGGTCGCGGTCCTCGTAGACGGCCAGCTGCTCGCGGTCGTGCTGTGCGTCCGCGAGGACCAGCGCCAGCGCGGCCTGGGAGGCGAACTGCGAGGCCAGCAGCCGGTCGACGGCGTCGTACGGGGGGTCGCCCTGGGATCGCGGCAGCGCGAGGGTGCCGATCAGCTGGCCGCCGCTCTGCAGCGGGAGCATCATGCTGGGGCCGAAGCGCACGCGTACGTGCGTGGTCATCCGGGGATCGGTCGCCGAGTCCTCGATGAAGACGGGTTCGCCGCCGAGGAGTTGTTCCAGTACCGCCGAACCCGGCTCGATGGCCGTGCCGACGAGGTCCCCCGGGTCCCCGGGCGTGGAGGCGGCCACGATTTCCATGCCGCCCGCCGGAGTCGGCTGGAGGACGATCCCGGCCGCCGCGTCCGCGAGCAGCCGGGCCCGCTCGGCCACGCACATCAGCGCGTCCGCCGCGGGCCGGCCCGCCAGCAGGGTGGTGGTCACGGCGGCGGCGCCCTCGATCCAGCGCTCCCGGCGGCGTGCGGTCTCGTACAGCCGGGCGTTGCCGATCGCTATCCCCGCCTGCGAGGCCAGGACCCGCAGCAGGGCGAGGTCCTCGTCCGTGAAGGTTCCGCCGCCCCGCTTCTCGGTGAGGTAGAGGTTGCCGAAGACCTCGGTGTGGACCCGGATCGGGACGCCGAGGAAGCTGCGCATCGGCGGGTGGCCGGGCGGGAAGCCGACCGCGCGGGGGTCCTCGGAGAGGTCCTCCAGCATGAGCGGACGCGGGTCGGCGATGAGGGCGCCCAGCACCCCGGACCGGCCGTCCGGCAGGTGGGGGACCGCCGCCCGCTCGGCCTCGGTCATACCGGCCGTGAACAGCTCGGTCAGCCGGCCGCGCTCGGGGTCGACGACCCCGAGCGCTCCGTACCGGGCCGCACACAGCTCGGTCGACGATTCCACGATGTGCTGGAGGGTGGCCCGCAGCTCCAGCTCGGAGCCGACGTTGAGGACCGCCTCCAGGAGGACGGGCAGGCTGGAGGATTCCGTCATTCGGCCAGCGGGTTCAGAACCATGGGGGCGATCTTCCCTTCGAGCATCATGCCGAGGCCGAGCACGGCGCAGATGTCCGGCCGCTCCGCGATGGCCACGGGCATGCCGGTCGCGTCGCGGAGCATCTGGTCCAGGCCCGGCAGCAGGGCGCTGCCACCCACCATCATGATCCCCCGGTCCGTCAGATCGGCGACCAGGTCCGGCGGGCAGTCGCGCAGGACCTTGCCGATCCCGTCGAGCACGGCGGTGAGCGGGGTGTGGATGGCGTCCCGGACGGCCGCGGTGTCCACGTGGACGGAGCGGGCGAGCCCGGTGGCCACGTCGCGGCCGTGGATGAGGGTGGAGGCGGGGCCTTCGGCGGTGATCCCGTTGCCGTGCAGGGCCAGCTGGAGCGGGCGGACGGCCTGGCTGGGCAGCATCAGCTCGTGCGCGTGGCGCAGGTGCTGGACCACGGCGTGGTCGATGGCCTCGCCGCCGACCGGGATCCGCTGGGCGGTCACGATGGAGCCGAGGGACAGGACGGCGACCTGGGTGGCCGCGGCCCCGCACACCATGATCATGGTCGCGGTCGGCTGTTCCACGGGGAGGCCGCAGCCCACGGCCGCCGCGATCAGGGTGTCGACGAGCTCGACGCGGCGGGCGCCGAGCCCGACGAGGGTCTCCACGGTGGCCCGCTGGGCGAGCGGGTCGGCGTCGTGCGGGGTGCAGGCGGCCGCCCGCAGCCGGGGCTTGCGGCGCAGGGCGCGCCGGAGCTTCTCGCCGAGGAGGTGGCGCAGCATGCGCTGGGCCATCTCGATGTCGACGACGGTGCCGCCGGAGACGGGGCGCACGACCCGGATGTAGTCCGGCGTGCGGCCGGTCATGCGCTCGGCGAAGGTGCCGACGGCGATGAGTGCGCCGGTCCGCGTGTTCACCGCGGCGACACTGGGTTCGTCGACGACCAGCCCGGCGCCCTTGACGAACACGCGGGTCCGGGCCGCTCCGAGGTCGACGGCTACGTGGCAGCGGCGCAACTGCTCAAGACTGACGGTCACGGCAGATCCTCCCGAGAGCGCTGACGCAAGAAGACCGGCGGCGCCGGTCACACTTCGTATCTTCTCGGGTGAATTACCTGTATTGCCCGATTTGATGCTCCGGGTGGGGGGTGCCATGAGGTACGGGAGGGGTGCGAGGGGCGCCGTTGAGTGCTGCACGGGGGTGGAATTCTGCGACGCCGGGCGCGACCATGCCCGCACCGATCGCCCTACTCGCGCGTAACAAGGTAAAGGGGAGCCGATGCTGACGGCCCGACAGGGACTGCTCGCGCTTCTGACGCTCTGCCTGGCGCTCCTCGTGGCGTCCGCGCTCCCGGCCCGGGCCGCCGGCGGGGCCCCGGCCCCGGTGTCCGCGTCCGCACGCCATCCGGTGGTCCTCGTGCACGGCTACAACGCCGACCCGGGCGTCTGGGGCTCCCTGCGCGAGGACCTGCGCGCCGACGGGTACGCCGACTCCGAGCTCTTCTCCTTCGGCTACGACACCCACCAGTCCGTCAACGAGGTCCTCTCCGCACGGCTCGCCGCCTACGTCGAAGACGTCCGCCGCCGGACCGGCGCCGCCCGCGTGGACCTCGTCTCGCACTCCTTCGGCTCGCTCGTCACCCGCTGGTACGTGAAGTTCGGCGGCGGCGGCGCCACCGTGGAACGCTGGGTCTCCCTCGCCGGACCGAACCGCGGCTCCTCCACCGCGTGGGCCTGCGCCCTGTGGGACCAGGCCTGCCGCGACATGACCCCCGGCTCGTACGTCGTCTCGAACCTGAACTCCGGCGACGAGACGCCCGGCGCGGTGAAGTACGCGACCTTCTGGTCGAGCTGCGACGAGGTCGTCAACCCCGACTCCAGCGTCCCGCTCGCCGGCGCCGCCAACACCCCCGTCGGCTGCCTCGGGCACAACGACCTGCTCGGCGACGACCCGGCCTCGGCGGGCGTACGGGCCTTCCTGCGGTCCTAGTTCCCCCCGGGCTTCGCACCGGGGCCGGCGATCCCCCCGGCGCTCGTCCCGGGGTTCCCGCCGGCCCGCTCCACGCGCTGGAGCAGGCCGTACGTGAATTCCGCGACGTGCGGCACCCCCGCCGCGGTGAACGCGAGGCGCCACCGCGTCGGCGCCGTCCCCTCCATCGGGCGCACCGGGGCGAAGGCCCGCGCCACCTCGTCCACCGTCGCCGACCAGGGCCGCAGGTCCCCCGGCGACTCCAGTACGGGGCCCCGCGCCCCCGGGGCCCGCACCAGCCACTCGTTCCAGACGGCCCCGTCCGGCGCGGCGAGCACCTCGAAGCGCAGGTCGGGCCAGAGCGGCACCCGCAACAGCAGGGCCTCGCACCGCAGGTCGCCCAGTGCGCGCGCCCCGGTGGATTCCGGCGGCCCGAGCACCGAGCGGTAGCGGGCCAGCGCGCCCCGGGAGCGCGGCGACCGGACCATCGCCTGCCAGCGCTTGTTCGCCTCCCGCTGCTGCGCGAGGGTGGCGCCGAGCCGGTGGCGGGCCTCCTCGGCCAGGCCGGGCTGGAAGTCGGCCATCCGGCGCAGCAATACCAGGGCGAAGGCCCCGGGGCCGAAGGGCTCCCGGGCGGGCGGAGTGGCCGGGGTCCCTGATGTCCCTGATGTCCCTGGCGTTCCTGTCATGGACTCCACGATTCCACACAGGATCCTTACGATCCCGCGATCCGGATGTTGCAGGTGAGCGCGTAGCCTGCGGGTCGCCATGGACTATTGCATCGCGTGTCACAGGCACCTCAACGGCGCGCTCGCGTGCGCCGGGTGCGGAACCCCGGCCGAGCACCTGATACCGGCCGCGCCTCCCCGGCCGGCCGCCGCCGCCCCCGCCGGGAGCGGTCCTGCCGCGCTCGCGGACGTGTACGCCGATTCGCTCGTCGTGCTGTCCGGAGCGGGGCGGCCGGGCCGGGCCGCCGAGCGGGGCCGGGCCGGTGCCCGTCGCCGCACCACGCACCGCAGGCGCCGGCGGACCGCCCTCACCATCGGGTTCGGGTTCCTGCTCGCCGTCGTGACGATGCTGGGGCTGGCCCGGCTGGGCATGGACGGGGAGCGCACCGACCGGGCGTCCACGGTGGTGCTGACCGACGACGCGGGTCCCGAGCAGCCGGCCCCGCTCCCGGGCCTGACGGACGCTCCCGCCGCACCGTCGGCCGTGCCCTCGGGCAAGGCCGCGACCGTTGCCGCCGGCTCCGCGAAGGCCACGGCCGGGGGGACCAAGCAGGCCGGGCCCGGCCGCACCGCCGGGGGGACCGGGGCGCCCGGACCCGCCGCGCCGGCCTCCCTCCCCGGAGGCGCGGGGCCGACACGGAGCGCCACCGGGACCGGAGGGGCCGTGCAGCCCACGCAGTCGGGTCCGGCCGCCCCGGGCTCCAGCGGCGCGGCGACCCCCGGCGGCGCCACGTCCACCGCGCCCGTCCCGAACCCGGGCCCTGTGAAGCCCCCGGCCTGCCCGTGGTGGAACCTGCTCTGCTGGTGAGCCGGGAGCTCAGCCCAGCATGCGCTTGAGCAGGTCCCGCAGGACCGCCCGCTCCGCGGTCGAGAGCCCGGCCAGCGGTTCGCGCGCGAAGTCCAGCGACTCGCGCAGCCGGTCCGCGGTCTGCAGGCCGTCCTCGGTGACCGCGGCCAGTTTCACCCGGCGGTCGGCCGGATCGGGGCGGCGCTCGACGAGCCCCCGGGTCTCCAGCCGGTCCACGATGCCGGTGACGTTCGACGGCTCGCACTTCAGCTTCTGCGCGATCTTCCGCATCGCCGTCGGCTCGAGGGAGAGCAGGTTCAGCACGCGGGCCTGGGCCCCCGTGAGCTGATGGGTGGCGGCCGCGTGCTCGTACTCCTCGTGGTAGCGGGCGACGACGGTGCCGATGAGCTCGACGACCTCGACGGTCAGGGGGTCTACGCGACGACTGGGCATGGATCCAGCGTACCCATTTACTTGACAACATGAAATATCCAGGCGCATGGTTGTTTCACGTTGTGAAGCATCTTCCCCCGTCAGGAGCGCCGCATGTCCGAGATCCCCGCCGTCAGCCGTGAGTGGCACCTCGTCCGCCGCCCGCAGGGCTGGCCCGTCGCCGAGGACTTCGCCCTGCGCGAGGCCCCCGTGAACGCCGAGCCCGCCGCCGGCCGGATTCTGGTGCGCAACCTCCACATGTCCGTGGACCCGTACATGCGCGGCCGGATGAACGACGCGAAGTCCTACGTACCGCCCTTCCAGCTCGACCAGCCCATGCAGGGCGGTGCGGTCGGCGAGATCGTCGCCTCCGCCGCCGAGGGCTTCGCGGTCGGGGACCACGTCCTGCACCCGCTCGGCTGGCGCGAGTACGCCGAGCTCGACGCCGCGCACGCCACCAAGGTCGACGCCTCGCTCGCCCCGCTCTCCGCCTACCTCGGCGTGCTCGGCATGCCGGGCCTGACCGCCTACGCCGGGCTCTTCGAGGTCGCCTCCTTCAAGGAGGGCGACTCCGTCTTCGTCTCCGGCGCGGCCGGCGCCGTGGGCAGCCTCGTCGGCCAGTTCGCGAAGATCAAGGGAGCCTCCCGTGTCATCGGCTCCGCCGGCTCCGGCGAGAAGGTGACGCTCCTCACGGAGAAGTACGGCTTCGACACCGCCTTCAACTACAAGGACGCCCCCGTCGCCGAGCAGCTGCCGAAGGCAGCCCCCGACGGTATCGACGTCTACTTCGACAACGTCGGCGGCGACCACCTCGAGGCGGCGCTCACCTCGCTGAACGCGTTCGGCCGCGCCACCCTGTGCGGGGCGATCGCGCACTACAACGACACCGAGGCCGCCCCCGGCCCGCGCAACCTGATGAACGTCATCGGCAAGCGCCTGCGCCTGCAGGGCATCCTGGTCAGCGACCACGCCGCACTCCAGCCGCAGTTCGTCCAGGACGTGGCCGGCTGGCTGCGCTCGGGTCAGCTCGTCGCCGACGAGACGGTGGTCGAGGGGGTGGAGAACGCGACCGAGGCCTTCCTCGGAATGCTGCGCGGCGAGAACACCGGAAAGATGATCGTTTCTTTCACCGGTTAGGCTCACTGCACACCGCCGTGACGCGTGGGCGCGAGTCGCGGCGATTCACCAGGAGGATTTCCTTACATGTCCATCCAGCAGTCCGATGTCGCGTACACCGCCGTTGCCACCGCCGAGAACGGCCGTGACGGCCGCGTCGCCACCAACGACGGCCGGCTCGACGTCGTCGTGAACCCGCCGAAGGCACTCGGCGGCAGCGGCGAGGGCACCAACCCCGAGCAGCTGTTCGCGGCCGGCTACAGCGCCTGCTTCCAGGGTGCGCTCGGCGTCGTCGCCCGCAACGAGAACGCCGACATCTCCGGCTCGACCGTGACCGCCGAGGTCGGCATCGGCAAGAACGACGACGGCTTCGGCATCATCGTCAAGATCTCGGCCGTCATCCCGAACGTGGACGCCGCCACCGCCAAGGACCTCCTCGAAAAGGCCCACCAGGTCTGCCCGTACTCCAAGGCGACCCGCGGCAACATCACCGTCGAGCTCGCGGTCTGATCCGAAGGACCGGATCCGGCGGCTCGTCCGCAGCACGACGGCGAAGGCCGCACCCCGGCACCGGGGTGCGGCCTTCGCCGTCCGCGGGACCCGTCCTAGACTGTCCCCATGCGTGATCTTGCGGGGGGATTCGGCTATCTGCTGGCCGGACAGCGATGGGTGCTGCGGCACGGCCGGTGGCTCGGCTTCGGACTCCTGCCGGGGCTCGTCTCCCTGGTGCTCTACGTCGGCGCCCTCATCGGCCTCGGCTACGGCGCCGACGACCTGACCGCCTGGGCGACCCCCTTCGCCGACGGCTGGTCCGCACCGTGGCTCGGGCTCTTCCGCGGCTTCCTGACCGCCCTGCTCTACGCCCTCGGGCTCTTCGCCGCGGTGATCACCTTCACCGCCGTGACCCTGCTCGTGGGCCAGCCGTTCTACGAGTCCCTCTCGGAGCAGGTCGACCGGAGCGAGGGCGGCGAGGTCCCCGAATCGGGCCTCACGCTCTGGCAGGAGCTGTGGATCTCCGCCCGGGACAGCCTGAAGATCCTCGGCAAGGTGCTGCTCTACGGGATCCTGCTCTTCGGCCTCGGCTTCGTCCCCGTGGTCGGGCAGACCGTGGTTCCGGCCGTCGGGTTCTGCGTCTCCGGCTACTTCCTGACCCAGGAACTCACCTCGGTCGCCCTGATGCGGCGCCGGGTGGGTCTCTCCGAGCAGCTGGTGCTGCTGCGCTCGCGCCGGATGCTGGCGCTCGGCTTCGGGGTGCCGCTGGTGCTGGCCTTCCTGGTGCCGTTCGTCGCCGTGTTCCTGATGCCCGGCGCGGTGGCCGGGGCGACGCTCATGGCCCGGGACCTGGTGGGCGCCGACGAGGACGCCGCCGAGGACGCCGGCCGGGACGCGGACGGGGACACGAACCCGGGTACGGGCCGGGGCAACGGCGCCGGCCCGTACGGGGGCGACAACCGCCGGGACCGGGGCCCGCGCGCGGGGGAGACCCCGGCCGGCAGCTTCGGCCCGCCTCCGGCCTCCTCGTAGCCCTGCGCCGCGCGGACCGCCCGGCGGGGCTCAGCCTTCGAGATCTGGGACGACACCGCCCGCGCCTGGCGCCGGATCGGCGGCCGCTACGAGGTCCGCGCGAGCCACTCGCACGGCGACACCCGGCTGACGGCGGCCCTCGAGCTGTAGTGGCCGGAAATCACCCCCTGGGGAAGTGATGCACGAGCCGGACCGGGGACGGGCCCGGACACCTGCCCCCGGTTCCGTGCACCCCGCGGCCGCCCGGCCCGCCACCGGCCGTCGCCCGCACCGTCCGCCGCGCCCGGCGCGGGCCCGCCGCGTGCCCGCGGCGCCCGGGCGTCAACGCGGCGGTTCGGCGGACGTCACCTGTCGGTGCGCCAGTTCCGCGAGCCGCGCCTGCCCGTCCTTGCCCGGGTGGAACCAGTCCCAGTGGCTCAACTGCTCCGCCGAGAACGGGTACTGGAAGACCGCGCCGCCGTCGTAGCGGCACAGCGGATCCTTGCCGCAGACCTCCCGCAGCACCTCGTTGTACTCGACCACGCGCGCCCGCACCTGTTCGCGCCGGGCCGTCGCCCCGGTGGCCGCCGAGACCGGATCGGCGAGCATCGACTGGCAGATGCCGAGCTTCCAGATCTGCCGCACCATCGGGTCGTCCTTGCCCTGCTGCCACAGTCGCTGCAGGTCGGGAACGCTGGAGACGTACACCTGGGAGGTGGGCGAGGCGGCCCGGAGGTCCGCGAGCGCCTTCTCGAAGCCGGCGCGGAAGTCGGCCGTGGGAGTCATCGAGGAAGCCGTCGGGCGGCAGGCGTCGTTCGAGCCCACCATCACCGTGACCAGGTCGGGCTTGTGCGCCGCCGCGGAAGCCAGCTGCCCCGGCAGGTCCGCCATCCGGGAGCCGGTCACCGCGTAGTTCCAGCTGCGCGCGGGGGCTTCGGCCTCCCCGAGCAACCGGGCGGCCAGCGAGTGGACCTGGGGGTCGTCGCCCGTGGCCCAGGAGGCCTCCGGGCAGTCGGCCAGCACCGAACAGGCGTCGAAACCACGGGTGATGGAGTCGCCCACGGCGGCGACCGAGGAGGGCGCGGTGTTCCAGCGCGGACCCGCCTGCGCCCCGCGCTCGCCCCCGGGCTTCGCCCCGTCGGCCGCACACCCGGCCAGCGAACCCGCCGCGGCGATCAGCAGGGCGGCCACCGCCCCCGCACCCGGATGCGTCCGACGCGCGCGGCGGCGTGGGGCGGTGGTGCGCATGCGGGAGGTCCCTCCTCGTCGCCCCCGCGGCCACCGGGGGCGTCCTGCTGAGTGAATGCTCTGTGCTGACGGGTTTAAGAGCGACCGTACGTCACACCATGACCCCCGGCGCACGGTAGCTTTTTCCCGTGGCGTTTCGGCCGCAAGTCCCGCAACGCAATGTCAATTAATTTCCGTTACATTACATCACGTCACATACTGTCCGTTTTCTGGAGTTTATTCCCGACCTCGTCCCACACTGGAGGTCCAGGTGACGACACGTGGAGTCCTGTACGTGCATTCCGCACCGCGTGCGCTGTGCCCGCACGTGGAATGGGCCGTTGCCGGCGTGCTCGGGGTGCGGGTGAACCTCGACTGGATCCGTCAGCCCGCCTCTCCCGGCACGTGGAGAGCCGAGTTCTCCTGGCAGGCCGAAGCGGGCACCGCCTCGAAGCTCGCCTCCGCCCTGAGGGGCTGGCACCTGATCCGCTTCGAGGTGACCGCGGAACCCTGCCCCACCGCAGAGGGAGAGCGCTACAGCTCCACCCCGCAGCTCGGCATCTTCCACGCGGTCACCGGGATGCACGGAGACATCCTGATCCCCGAGGACCGGCTGCGCGCCGCCCTCGCCCGGTCGACGCGCGGCGAGACCGATCTGGAGGCGGAGATCGCCAAGTTGCTCGGCAAACCCTGGGACGACGAGCTCGAACCCTTCCGCTACGCGGGCGAGGGCGCCCCGGTGCGCTGGCTCCACCAAGTGGTCTGAGAACGCCCGAGCGGTCCGCGCAGACGGAGAAGGCCCACCCGGACGCCGGGTGGGCCTTCTTCGCGGGGCGGGTGTCAGACGGTACGGAACGCCAGGGTGACGTTGTGGCCGCCGAAGCCGAACGAGTTGTTGATCGCGGAGATCGGGCCCTCGGCCGGGAGCTTGCGCGGCTCGCCGGTCACGATGTCGGCGTCGATGTCGTCGTCGATCTCGTCGAGGTTGACGGTCGGCGGGGCCAGGCGGTGGTACAGCGCCAGCACCGTCGCCACGGTCTCGATACCGCCCGCGCCACCCAGCAGGTGACCCGTCATCGACTTGGTCGCCGAGATCGCGATGTGGTCGAGGTCGTCGCCCAGGACCTTGCGGAGCGCCTTCAGCTCGGCCGTGTCACCCTGCGGGGTGGACGTGGCGTGCGCGTTCAGGTGGACCAGCTCGGCCGGGTCGAGACCCGTGTTGTCGAGCAGGTTCTGCACGGCGGCCGCGACGCCGCGGCCCGTGGGCTCCGGCTGCGCGATGTGGTGGCTGTCCGCGGACAGACCCTGGCCCAGCACCTCGCAGTAGACCCGGGCGCCGCGCGCGGCGGCGTGCTCGGCGGACTCCAGGACCACGACGCCGGCGCCCTCGCCGAGGACGAAGCCGTCACGGCCCTTGTCGTACGGGCGCGAGGCCTGCTCGGGGTGGTCGTTGTTCTTGGACATCGCCATCATGTTGGCGAACGCGGCGATCGGCAGCGGGTGGATCGCCGCCTCGGTGCCGCCCGCGACGACCACGTCGGCACGGCCGGTGCGGATCATCTCGACGGCGTAGCCGATGGCCTCCGCGCCGGAGGCGCAGGCGCTGACCGGAGTGTGCACGCCCGCGCGGGCGTTGACCTCCAGGCCGACGTTGGCCGACGGACCGTTGGGCATGAGCATGGGAACGGTGTGCGGGGAAACGCGGCGCACACCCTTCTCCTTCAGTACGTCGTACTGGTCGAGCAGGGTGGTCACGCCGCCGATGCCGGAGGCGATGACCGTGCCCAGGCGCTCGGGGGCGATCGAGGCACCCGTGGTGGTCTCCGCGCCCGCCGGGTCGGCGTAACCGGCGTCGGCCCACGCCTCGCGGGCCGCGATGACGGCGAACTGGGCCGAGCGGTCCAGCTTGCGGGCCAGCGGCCGGGGGAGGACCTCACTCGGGTCCACGGCGGCAGGGGCGGCGATACGAACCGGGAGTTCGGCGAAGCGCTCACCCTCGAGGGGCTTTACGCCGGAACGGCCGGCAAGCAGACCTTCCCAGGTCGAAGCGCTGTCGCCACCCAGCGGAGTGGTTGCGCCGATACCGGTGACGACCACGGTGCGATTGGTCGGGCTCACAGGAATTCTTTCTCCACGTCTCAGGGGGTGCTGAATTGTCACGGCGCCACCGCCAGGTGGCGACAAACGCTCGTCAGGCTTAGGCCTGGTGCTTCGCGATGTAGTCCGCGGCGTCGCCGACCGTCTTGAGGCCCTTGACGTCCTCGTCCGGGATCTTGACGTCGAAGCGCTCTTCGGCGGCGACGACGACCTCGACCATGGACAGCGAGTCGACGTCCAGGTCGTCGGTGAAGGACTTCTCGATCTGGACGTCCTCGGTCGGGATGCCGGCGATCTCGTTGACGATCTCGGCGAGACCGGCGACGATCTCTTCCTGGGTGGCGGCCATGTGGCGCTCCTTCTCTAGCTGACTAACGGGGTCGATCAGGCGTCGGGATGTGGATCCCGGGCCCTAGGGGAGGGTAACGACCGTCGCGGCGTAGACGAGTCCCGCCCCGAAGCCGATGACGAGCGCGGTGTCGCCGCTCTTCGCCGCTCCGGTCGCCAGGAGCCGCTCCATTGCGAGCGGGATCGAGGCGGCCGAGGTGTTGCCGGTGGTTTCGACGTCACGGGCGACCGTGACGTGCTCCGGCAGCTTCAGAGTCTTCACCATCGAGTCGATGATCCGCATGTTTGCCTGGTGCGGAATGAAGACGTCCAGGTCGTCCGCGGTGATCCCGGCTGCGTCGAGCGCCTGCTGGGCCACCTTGGCCATCTCGAAGACGGCCCAGCGGAAGACCGCCTGACCCTCCTGCGTGATGGCCGGGAACTTCTCGGCGCCGTCCGTGGTGCGGTACTCGTCCCACGGCACGGTCTGCTTGATGGTCTCGGACTTGTCGCCCTCCGAACCCCACACCGTGGGGCCGATGGCCGGCTCGTCCGAGGGGCCGACGACCACGGCACCCGCGCCGTCGCCGAACAGGAAGGCCGTCGCGCGGTCCTCGAGGTCGGTGAGGTCCGAGAGCCGCTCCACGCCGATGACGAGGACGTACTCGGCGGAACCTTCCACCACCAGGCCCTTGGCCAGGGTCAGACCGTAGCCGAACCCGGCGCAGCCGGCCGAGATGTCGAAGGCCGCGGGCTTGCCCGCACCGACGCGGTGCGCGATCTCGGTCGCGACCGCCGGCGTCTGCTTGAAGTGCGACACCGTCGAGACGATCACGGCGCCGATCTTCTCCGGTGCGATCCCGGCGGCGGCCAGTGCCTTGCCCGAGGCCTCCACGGACATCGCGGCGACGGTCTCCTGGGGCGAGGCCCAGTGCCGTGTCGCGATGCCGGAACGGGAACGGATCCACTCGTCGGACGAGTCGATGGTCTCGAGGATCACCTCGTTGGGCACCACGCGGACCGGGCGGTAGCCGCCGACCCCCAGGATGCGGGCGTACGGGGAGCCCTTGGCAGGCTTGATCTTCGACATGCTGTGTGGGCTCCTTCTCTCAGACCGCGTGCTCGGCGAGGAGCGCCGCGGCCTTTTCGAGATCGTCCGGGGTCTTGAGGGCCACGCTCGGTACGCCCTTCAGCGCGCGCTTGGCCAGACCCGTCAGGGTGCCACCGGGGGACAGCTCGACGATCCCCGTGACGCCCAGATCGGCGAACGTCTCCATGCACAGGTCCCAGCGGACCGGATTGGCCACCTGGCCGACCAGCCGGGCGACGACATCGGCGCCCGTGGTCACGACCTGACCATCCTTGTTCGAAACGTACTTCAACGCCGGGTCGACCGGGGCGAGGGCGCGAGCGGCCTCCTCCAGCCGGGCGACGGCCGGGGCCATGTGGTGCGTGTGGAAGGCGCCCGCGACCTTGAGGGCGACGACCTTCATGGAACCCTCGGGCTTGTCGGCCTCGAGAGCGGCGATCTGCTCCATCGTGCCGGCCGCGACGATCTGGCCCGCGCCGTTGATGTTCGCCGGAGTCAGACCCAGCTTCTCCAGGTGCGCCACGACGACGTCCGGCTCCCCGCCGAGGACGGCGGCCATACCGGTCGCGGTGACCGCGGCGGCCTCGGCCATGCCGAGCCCGCGGGTCCGTACGAACGACA
This sequence comes from Streptomyces sp. NPDC006544, assembly GCF_040611715.1. Lineage (NCBI taxonomy): Bacteria > Bacillati > Actinomycetota > Actinomycetes > Kitasatosporales > Streptomycetaceae > Streptomyces > Streptomyces sp. NPDC006544. Next base: position 130,404 of record NZ_JBEXOV010000006.1, read on the forward strand.
GCGCGTCGGCGTCGGAGAGGACGCCGGCGTAAGCGGCCGCGGTGATCTCGCCGACGCTGTGGCCCGCGACGGCACCGAAGGCCGTACGGGACCCGAGCTCGGACGCGGCGAGCAGACCGGCCGCGACCAGCAGGGGCTGTGCAACGGCCGTGTCGCGGATCTCCTCCGCGTCGGCCTTCGTGCCGTAGTGGGCAAGGTCGAGCCCGATGGCGTCCGACCAGCCGGCGACGCGGTCAGCGGCGCCGGGCAGTTCGAGCCAGGGAGTCAGGAAGCCGGGCGTCTGTGCGCCTTGGCCGGGAGCGACGAGTACGAGCACCCTCACACTCTCTCTTGTGTTCGGTCCGCGCCGCCCGTGGGGACAGGGACGAAGAACCTTCGGCGTAATTGTTGATGTCCGACAAAAGTCTAGGACTGAGGATCGCCGTCGGCCAGACGCCCGAGGATCAGGGCGATTCTCAAAGTGAACGCGGAACGGACATCTGAGGGCGACCAGCCGGTGACGTCCGTCACACGTCGCAGCCGGTAGCGCACGGTGTTCGGGTGGACGAACAGCATCCGAGCTGCGCCTTCCAGGCTGCTCGCCTGCTCCAGATAGACGCTGAGGGTCTCCAGCAGGGCCGAACCCGCCTCTTCCAGCGGTCTGTAGATCTCCTCCACCAGCTGCTCGCGCGCCGCAGGGTCGGAGGCGATCGCCCGCTCGGGCAGGAGATCGTCCGCCAGCACCGGCCGGGGTGCGTCCTGCCAGGCGGTGCACGCCTTGAGCCCGGCCGCCGCCGCCTGTGCCGACTTCGTGGCGTTCAGCAGGTCCGGAACCACCGGGCCGGCCACCACGGCGCCGGCCGCGAACGGACCGATCAGCGACTTCGCCACCTGCATCGGATTGTCGCTGCCGCCCGCGATGACGACGAGCCGGTCCCCGAGCACCCCCGTGAGGACCTGGAGCTTGTGATGGCGGGCCGCGCGCCGGATAGCCTCCACCGTCAGTTCGCTGTCACCCTCCGGAGCGGTGCCCAGCACCACGCACACGTGTTCCGGGGAGTTCCAGCCGAGCGCCGCGGCCCGCGACAGCGCGCCCTCGTCGGCCTCCCCGGACAGCACCGCGTTGACCACGAGCGACTCCAGCCGGGCGTCCCAGGCCCCCCGCGCCTCGGCGGCCTGCGCGTACACCTGGGCGGTCGCGAAGGCGATCTCCCGGGCGTACACGAGCAGCGCCTCGCGCAGGATCGACTCGTCACCCGGCGCCGCGACCTCGTCGATCGCGGCCTCCATCACCTCGATGGTGGTGCGCACCATCTCGACGGTCTGACGCAGGGTGATCGCCCGCGTCAACTCGCGCGGAGCCGTCCCGAACACGTCGGTGGAGATGGCCTGCGGGGTCTCGGGGTGCCGGAACCACTCCGTGAACGCGGCGATGCCGGCCTGGGCGACCAGGCCGATCCAGGACCGGTTCTCCGGGGGCATCGCCCGGTACCACGACAGGGTCTCGTCCATGCGGGCGATCGCGTTCGCGGCGAGCCGTCCGGAGGACTTCTCCAGCCGGCGCAGCGTCGCGGAGTGCGGATGGGCGGAAGCCGGATGCGCGGGGTGGATCGCGGGGGAATGCTCACGTTCGGGTTGGGGCACGTGACAAGACTGCCTTATCGGGAACACTGCGCGGAGTCCGGTCTCCCCGGCGCCCCCGTCGGCCGCCTCGGGAGCGGGGGCCCGCCCGGGGACTACGGTGGCCTCCATGATTGATGTACGCCGAGGCGCCGACCGCTACGAGGGTGGGGACCCGGAGACCGGTGTCGCCACCCGGCACGCGTTCTCCTTCGGGTCGCACTACGACCCGGACAACCTGCGCTTCGGGGCGGTCGTGGCGTGCAACGAGGAGCGCCTGGCCCCCGGCGCGGGATTCGACGAGCACCCGCACAGCCACACGGAGATCGTGACCTGGGTGGTCGAGGGCGAGCTCACCCACCGCGACGGCGCGGGCGCCACCGCCCGGGTCCGGCCCGGGGACGTGCAGCACCTCGGGGCCGGATCGGGGGCCCGGCACGCGGAGCGCAACGAGGGCGCCGCCCCGCTGCGCTTCGTCCAGACCTGGCTCGCGCCGCTGGAGCCGGCCGGGGAACCCTCGTACGCACTGGTCAGGGGCATCGCCGACAGCACGCCCTATGCGGTGCCGGCGGCCGGAGCCGTCCTGCACGTCAGGCGTCCCGGCGCGGGCGAGCGGGTCGCCCTGCCGGCGGCCGAGCGCGTGTACCTGCACGTCGTACGGGGAGACCTGAGGCTGGACGGCAAGGGGGACGGCGCCGGCGCGGACGACGACGAGCTGGGCCCCGGGGACGCGGCGCGGATCACCGGCGAGCCCGACCTGGAGCTCGTCGCCGGATCCCCGTGCGAACTGCTGATCTGGGAACTTCCCCAGCCGGCCGACGACGGGAGCCGGGGGACGGCTTAGGCGGCCGGTCCCCAGGGGTGGCCGCGGGCAGGGCGCGGGCGATGCCGCTACGTGCCGCTACTGCTCGCCCAGCGCCGCCACCAGGTGCGGCAGGCCGCCTCCGGCCACGACGAGAGCCAGGTGATCGTGGAAATCCCTGCTGCTGACGATCAGGCCGTCACGGACCCGCAGCACCTGGATGTTGGCGGCCTTGAAGGTCCGCCCGGTCACACGGTGGTGCACCTGGTAGTCCCACTCGGCGACGACCACTTCGGGATCGTCGGTCTCCCGGACCACCACGTTCGCCGGAGTCAGCTCCACGGGCGAGCCCGCGGAGACGGCCGCGAACCGCTCCCTGAGCGCCGCCCTCCCCTCGATGCGGCGCGGCCCGACCGGCTCGAACACGGTCTCCACCACGGCGTCCTCGGCATAGAGCTCGGCCAGCTCCGAGAACCGGCCCGCGGTGATGCCGTCGAGCAGCTTCTGGAAGGCCTCGCGCGGTGACAGCGGTGCGGACATGATCGACTCCCGGCAGGGTGCGTCGCTAGAATCGGACTGGCGACTCCGGTTTCAAACGATACGGACTGGCGACTCCGGTTGTCTAGGGTGACTCCGCCGTCGGCGGGGAAAGGCGGGAGGCGTGGGCGGAGCCCCGGAACGACCGTTGCGGGCGGATGCGGCCCGTAACCGGGCCAGGCTGCTGGACGTCGCGACGGAGGTGTTCACCACCCGCGGCGTCGGCGTGCCGACCGAGGAGATCGCCCGGGCCGCCGGGGTCGGGGTCGGCACGCTCTTCCGGCACTTCCCGACCAAGGAGGCGCTGCTGGAGGCGGTGATGGTGCGCAGGCTGGAGACGATCGCGACCCGGACCGCGCGGCTGGCCGCCCGGGCCGAACCCGCCGAGGCCTTCTTCGCGTGTTTCCGCCTGGTGGTCGAACAGTCCTCGGGCAAGAGCGAGTTCACCCGGGCGCTCGCCGCGGCGGGTGTGGACGCGCACGCGTCCCTGCGGGAGTCCAGCGCGGTGATCCAGGCTCAACTGGCCGACCTGCTGACCGCCGCGCAGCGGGCCGGGGCGGTCCGCCCGGACCTGGGCCTGCCGGAGCTGGTCGCCCTGCTGGTCGGCACCGGCGCGATGACGGAGCACCTGGAGACCGACCCGTCGGCCCGGGAACGGATCTTCGCCGTGGTCTTCGACGGGCTGCGCCCGCGCTGAACGGACGAGATGTCGCCCGCCCCCGGCCGTGCGCGGCGCGGCGCGGGCCCGCTCGCCCGGTGCCGGGACCGGAACGGTCCACCGGGTTGCGGTACTAGCGGCCCTCGAGCTCGGAGAGGACCGCGTCGGTGAACGGGGGCCAGGCCTCCACGGCCCACGGGCCGAACGCCCGGTCCGTCAGGGCCACGCACGCGGCGCGCGCGTCCGGGTCCACCCACAGGAAGGTCCCCGCCTGCCCGAAGTGCCCGAAGGTGCGCGGCGAGGAGCCGGCGCCCGTCCAGTGCGGGGACTTGCCGTCGCGGATCTCCAGGCCGAGGCCCCAGTCGTTGGGGGACTGGTGGCCGTAGCCGGGCAGCACGCCCTTGAGCCCGGGGTGGACCACGGCGGTGGCCTCGGCCACCGTGCGGACGTCCAGCAGCCTCGGCTGCTGGAGCTCGGCGGCGAAGCGCACCAGGTCGGCGACGGTGGAGACGCCGTCCTTGGCCGGGGAGCCCTCCAGCTGGCTCGACGCCATGCCCAGCGGCTCGAACACGGCCTGGCGCAGGTACTCGGGGAAGGGGATGCCGGTGGCCTTCGCGATGTGGTCGCCGAGCTCCTCGAAGCCCGCGTTGGAGTACAGTCGGCGCTGTCCGGGCGGGGCCGTCGCACGGTGCTCGTCGAAGGCCAGGCCGCTGGTGTGCGCCAGCAGGTGACGCACGGTGGAACCCGCGGGCCCCGCGGGCTCGTCCAGCTCGATCGCGCCCTCCTCGTAGGCGACGAGGGCGGCGTACGCGGCGAGCGGCTTGGTGACGGAGGCCAGCGCGAAGCGGTGGTCCACCGGGCCGTGACTGCCGAGCACGGTCCCGTCGGCGCCGACCACGGCCGCGGCGGCGGTCGGGACCGGCCAGTTCTCGATGATGCGCAGACTCTGCAGGCTCTCCATGCGGCCGAGCGTACTTGCTTGGAGTGCACTCCAAGGTTTTAGCGTGGTCGCCATGAGCCTGACGCAGACGCGGTACACGATCAGCGAGGTCGAGGCACGGACCGGTCTGACCCAGCACACCCTGCGCTGGTACGAGCGGATCGGCCTCATGCCGCACGTGGACCGCTCCCACTCGGGACAGCGGCGCTTCAGCGACAAGGACCTCGACTGGCTGGCCTTCGTCGGCAAGCTGCGCACCACCGGAATGTCGGTGGCGGACATGGTCCGGTACGCCGAACTGGTGCGCGAGGGAGGGCACACCTCCCGCGAGCGGCGCGAACTGCTGGAGCGGACGCGCCGCGAGGTGCGGGCGCGCATCACGGAGCTGAACGATGCGCTCGCCGTGCTGGACTACAAGATCGACATCTATTCGATGGACACCGTTGCGATGAACGGCGTTGCGACGAGCCCCGTCGCGGAAGAGGCAGAGCGGACATGACCGAGAACACGGTGAAGATCGAGAAGGCCGAACTGGGCCGGGGCGGCCCGCTGGTGGGCGTCCAGGGCCTCGGCTGCATGGGCATGAGCGAGTTCTACGGGAACACGGACGAGGGGGTCGCCCGCCGGACCCTGGAGGCGGCGCTGGCCGCGGGAGTCACCCTCTTCGACACCGCGGACGCCTACGGGCGGGGCGCGAACGAGGAGTTCCTCGCACCGTTCGTCGCCGCGCACCGCGAGGAGATCACCCTCGCCACGAAGTTCGGCATCGTGCGCGGCGACGACGAGGCGTACCGGGGGATCGGCAACGACCGGGCGTACGTGCGGCGGGCCGTCGAGGGAAGCCTGCGCAGGCTCGGTACCGACGTGATCGACCTCTACTACATGCACCGGCGCGACCCGGCCGTGCCGCTCGCCGAATCGGTCGGCGCCATGGCGGAGCTGGTGCGCGAGGGCAAGGTGCGCCACCTCGGGCTCAGCGAGGTGACCGGAGCCGAGCTGCGCGAGGCGCACGCGGTGCACCCGATCGCGGCCCTCCAGTCGGAGTGGTCGCTGTTCAGCCGGGACGTGGAGCGCAGCGCGGTGGGCGCGGCGGCGGAGCTGGGCGTGGCCCTGGTGCCGTACTCCCCGCTCGGACGCGGTTTCCTGACCGGCGCGTTCGCGGACGCGACGGCCGAGCTGACGCCCGGGGACTACCGCCGCCACCAGCCCCGTTTCACGGGCGAGAACGCCAAGGCCAACGCGGCGCTGCTGGAGCCGGTGCGGGAGATCGCGGCGGCGCGCTCCGCCACGCCGGGCCAGATCGCGCTGGCGTGGGTGCACCAGCGGGCGCTGGTGCACGGGCTGACGGTGGTCCCGATCCCGGGCACGCGCAAGCCCGGCCGCCTCGCGGAGAACACGGCGGCGACCCGGATCACGCTGACGGACGCCGAGCTGGCGCTGCTGGAGCCCATCGCCGACCGGGTCGCGGGCGACCGCTACCCGGACATGAGCTCGACGGCGACCGCGCGCGAGGGCCGGCCGTAGCCGTAGCCGTAGCCGTAGCCGGACCGGGACCGGGGCCGGGGGAGGGGGCCGGGTGGGCGGCGTGCCTCAGGCTCCGGCCGTGAACCGGTCGCGCAGGGCCGCGTACTCCGCGTCCGTCAGCAGGCCGGCGCTGTGCAGCTCGCCCAGGTGCTGGAGCCGGTCGCCGGAGCGGGCCCGGGGGACCGCGGCGACCGGGGAGCGGTCGCGCAGGGCGGCGAGCAGCGCCGCCGCGAACGGCAGCGATTCGTGCACCGCCCCGTAGCCCGCGCCGAGCACCGCCGAGGCCAGGTCGTGGTCGGGGCGCGGATCGCCCGCGTGGCCGCGGGCGAGCAGGCGCAGATGGGCTCCCTGGCGGTCCGGGGAGTGCCATTCGACCCCCGTCAGGGCGGCCAGCGGATACCGCTGGTCGCCCGCCTTCCACTTGGCGCTCGTGGCTCCCGTACGGGACCAGCGGAAGGTCACCGCCGAGCCGTCGAAGACGAGCCGGGCGTCGTACGCCTTGAGCGTGAGCGGCGCCCGCGGCGACGCCGTCACCAGGAACCGCTCCGCCGGCTCCGCCGGGCTCCGGCCCAGCCGCTCCCGCACGGCGTCCGCGAAGGCCGCCGCCCGCACGGCCCGGTCGCCCGGCAGGACCAGCCGGTACGGATCGCACGCCTCCTTCAGCTGCCCCGCCGCGGCCTCCACCAGCGGATCCGCGCCGGGCCGCGCCTCGGCGCGCAGCACCACCGTGTCCCGCCGCCCCACGGTCAGGCTCACCCCCGACAACGCGTCGAGGGGGATCCGGCGCGCCCCGAGGGCGTGCCAGAGCCTGGGCGTTCGCATCCCCCGAGCGAAGCGGATGAGCATCGAGTCCGTGGTGCGGTCGAACTCCCAGACGGCATGGTTTCCGGCCAGTACGTCACCCATGCGGCACATGGTAAAGGGACGCACCCCCGTGCGTCCCCCCGTCGTGAAGCCCGTTTTCGGGCCGTCTACGCGTGTCAGGAACCGTCCGTGCCGGAAATTCCGCGTCGGCAGGCGTCGTCGCCCGTAGAACACACCGTGGAACCGAATGCGCCGGTTCCGATTTTGGCGAAGTTGTCCAAAGAGTCGGTCCCTGGCTCGAAGTAGCCGGTGTGGCTCTTGGCCCCGGCGGCCGACAGGACCCGTGCGCCGAAGTCCGGGGCGACCGGATCCGCGCCGTGGCCGAGGCCTCCGAGCTCCAGGTGCGGGACGTCGGCGATCCAGTCGCCGGAGTCCCGCGTGGCCCACACCCGCGCCGAGGTCCCCAGCTCGCCCACGTTCTCGGCGCGCATCCCGGGGCTGCCCGCCACCGCGATGTCCGTGACCCGGGACGGCAGTTCGTGCGCGGCGACCCCGCACACCACCGAGCCGTAGCTGTGGCAGAACAGTGCCACGCTGGCCCGGCCGGGCAGCGAGGAGGTCAGCGCGCGCAGCTTCTGCGCACCGTCCACGGCCATCCGGCCGGTCGCCGCGTCCATGCCGACCCCGGTCGGCGCGGTGTACCCGGCCCAGGCGATGACCGCCGTCCGGCTCGTGGGCGCGGCCGCCAGCTCCGCCTCGTACAGGGACTGCGCCATGCCGGCGGGGGCGGTGAGGCGGCGCTGGGTGCGCTCGAAGGTCAGCGCGTCCGTGTCGACGCCCGGGACGATCACCGAGACCCTGCGGGCCCCGTCGAGGTCGCCGAAGACCTCCGCGACGAGGCCGCCGCCGGTCGGGTCGAAGGTGAGGATCTGCCGGCCCGGCTCGGCGAGGGACTCGAAGCGGTGGGCGCGGCGGGAGGCCATGACGCGGTCGGAGGGGGCCAGCGTGACGTCGTGCGCGTCGGCCTCCTCGGCGCGGGCGGCCTGCTGCAGGGCGATCGCGTTGGCCCGGTAGCGAGTGGTGACCGGGACGCCCTCCAGGCTGCCGACCACGAGGGGGTACCCCTCGGCGAGCCGGGCGCGCTGGGCGCCGTCGAGGCCGGCGAAGAACCGTGCCACGGTCGGCGCGGGGGCGTCGGCGGCGGGCAGCGTCCGGCCCTCGAACAGGGTCTGCGACCAGGCGGCGAGGGCGGTCTGGCGCGCGGAGACGCCGTTCTCGGGCCGGTGCACGGCGGTCCAGCCGGTGGTCGCGAGCATCAGGAAGACCACCGCCAGCGCGAGCAGGATGCGCAGGGCGGCGGGACGCACGGGATCGACGGCGAGGGAATGGGGGGTGGCGGGGCCGGGCAGGTTCACTGAGTCCAGCCTATGAGACCGGCGCGGGCGCCGGCGTGCCGGGTGACCGGAGTCACCGCCGGACGGGGCCCCAGTCGGCGGCCAGCGCGGGGCCGATCTGGTCGAGGTAGGCCTCGGTCATCCGCCGGATGGCGGCCACGCTGGTGTCTTCGCCCTGCCCCCAGAGCCGTCCGGTGACCCTCATCACACCCGAGAAGGCGGCGACCGCCACCCGGGGCCGCGGATCCACGTCCACGTCCAGGCCCTCGCGCTCGGCGACCAGCCGGGCGATCCGCTCCTCCAGGTCGGTGGAGCGGCGCAGGTGCACGGCGAGCAGGGCCGGGGTGGACTCGATGAGCCGGTAGCTGCGCATGTAGAGGTCGACCGGGACCACCTCGGAGATGGCCTCGTCGACGGTGTCCCACGCGTCGAGCACCGCCGCGCGCATCGCCTCGAGGGGGCCCTCGGCGCCCGGCCGCAGGCTCAGCGCGGAGACGAAGTGCGATTCGACCAGGTCCTGGACGGCGAACGCGACCTCTTCCTTGTTGGCGAAGTACCGGAAGAAGGTGCGCTGCGAGACGTCCACGGCGTCGGTGATCTCGTCGACGGTGGTCTCCTCGTACCCCTGTGCGACGAAGAGGAGGAGGGCGGCGCGCAGCAGCGCGTCGCGGGTCCGGCGCTTCTTGCGCTCCCGCAGTCCGGCCGCCGGTGCGGACGGCGCGGGCCGTCGGTCGGTCATCACGGGCGGTCGGTCATCACGGGCGGTCGGGCTCCTCGTCCGTCGGCGGAGTGGGCGTAAGGCTACCCGTGACGGACCTGGCGACACGGTCCGGAGGTGCTCACGGGCGCCTCGCACGACACGTTCGTGTCGCGGTGAGCACCGCCCCCGCCCTCGGGGGCGCGGGCGCCACGCCCGCCCGGCACCGCCGCGCACGCGTCAACCCGCAGGCTCCGACAGCCCCGCCGGACGGTTCCGGCGGGGCTGTCGCCTATCCGGGTGGACCCGCCCCAGGCCCCTTCCGCCCGCCCGTCCCCGCAGGTCAGCGTGGTGTCGAGGGAGCTCCGGAAACGGTCCGGGGCCCTTTCGTCCACGAGGAGTTGACCCGTCATGCGTACGTGGAACACCATCCGCCCCGGGCGCGCCGCCGTCTCGGCCGCCGTCCTCGCCGCCACCCTGCTGTTCCCGGGAACCGCCGGTTCCGCCCACGCCGCGGGCCGGGGCGGTGGCCACGCCTCGGGGCCGCCGCCGCTGGGGGCCTGCGCCACCGGGCAGTTGTGCCTGTGGGCGAAGCCCGAGTTCAAGGGGACCCGCAGGACGCACGAGCTCAGCACCCTCGACATCAACAGCTGCACCGCCCTCCCCGCGGGGACCACGGCCCAGTCGGTCGCCAACCGCACCGGGCGCCCGGTCACCACCTACCAGTCGGCCGAGTGCGCCGAGACCGGAGAGTTCCAGACCTATCCGGGAGACGGGGTGTGGCTGCCGCAATCGCCCTATCAGGTGCGGGCGTTCAAGGTGTGGGAGCGCTGAGGGCCCCGGCCGCCGGAGCCGCCTCGGGTCCGGCGGCCTCCGCTCCGCCGAGGCGGGCCACCTCGGCGCGCAGCGCCCGTACCTCGGCGGCCAGCTCGCTGATCGCGGCCGTCTGGGCGCGCTCCACCTGGTCGTCGCGCTCGAAGCGGGAGATGAACCAGGCCGCGATGTTGGCGGTCACCACACCCAGCAGCGCGATGCCCGACAGCATCAGCCCCACCGCCAGCAGCCGGCCGAGCCCGGTCGTCGGGGAGTGGTCCCCGTACCCGACCGTCGTCATCGTCGTCACCGACCACCACAGGGCGTCCCCGAGGTTCTTGATGTTGCCGTCGGGCGCGTCCCGCTCCACGCTCAGCACGGCGAGCGAGCCGAACATCAGCAGCCCGACCACCGCGCCCGCGACATAGGTGGTCAGCCGGATCTGCGGGGCCATCCGGGCCCGCCGGCCCACCAGCATCAGGGTGGAGACCACGCGCAGCAGCCGGAGCGGCTGGATCATCGGCAGCAGGACCGCCGCCAGGTCCAGCCAGTGCGTCCGGACGAACGCCCTCTTCGACCGGGACAGGCCCAGCCGCATCAGGTAGTCGACGGCGAAGGCCCCCCACACCACCCACTCGGCGTGCGTGCAGGCGCGGTGCACCCCCGCGCTCGCGTCGGGGGCGACGATGGGCACGGCGTAGGCGACGGCGAATCCGAGGGCGAGCACCAGCAGAGGCGTCTGCGTCCGGCGCTCCCACCGCGTCTGGCGGGAGTGTTCCTTCATGGGGGCATAGTAAGGAACGCGTAAGGGGCGCCGGGGACCCGAGGGTCCCCGGCGCCCCTCACGGGAGTGTCGCTCAGGCGTCGCCGCCCGCCGGGCCCGGGTCCGCCGCCGCGACGTCCAGCAGCTGGTACCGGTCGACGGCCTGCTTCAGCACCGAACGGTCGATCTTGCCCTCCTTGGCCAGCTCGGTCAGCACCGCGAGGACCACCGACTGCGGGTCGATGTGGAAGAACCGGCGGGCCGCGCCGCGCGTGTCCGCGAAGCCGAAGCCGTCCGCGCCCAGCGAGGTGTACGGGCCGGGAACCCAGCGCGAGATCTGGTCGGGGACCGCCCGCATCCAGTCCGAGACCGCCACGAACGGACCCTCGGCGCCGGACAGCTTGCGCGTCACGTACGGGACGCGCTGCTCCTCCTCCGGGTGCAGCAGGTTGTGCCGCTCCACGTCGACGGCCTCGCGGCGCAGCTCGTTCCAGGAGGTCGCCGACCAGACGTCCGCCCGGACGTTCCACTCGGCGGCCAGGATCCGCTGCGCCTCCAGCGCCCACGGAACCGCCACGCCGGAGGCCATGATCTGCGCCCCGATGCTGCCGATGGCGCCGGCCGAGACCCGGTGGATGCCCTTGAGGATGCCGTCCACGTCCACGTCCGCCGGCTCGGCGGGATGCTGGATCGGCTCGTTGTAGACCGTCAGGTAGTAGAAGACGTCCTCGGCGTCCGGGCCGTACATGCGCCGCAGGCCGTCCTTGACGATGTGCGCGATCTCGTACCCGTACGCCGGGTCGTAGGCCACGCAGCCCGGGTTGGTGGACGCCAGCAGCTGGGAGTGACCGTCCGCGTGCTGCAGGCCCTCACCCGTCAGGGTGGTCCGGCCGGCGGTCGCGCCGAGGACGAAACCGCGCGCCAGCTGGTCGGCCATCTGCCAGAACTGGTCACCCGTACGCTGGAAACCGAACATCGAGTAGAAGACGTAGACCGGGATCAGCGGCTCGCCGTGCGTGGCGTACGCCGAACCGGCGGCGATCAGCGAGGCCGTGCAGCCCGCCTCCGAGATGCCGTCGTGCAGCATCTGGCCGGTCGGGGACTCCTTGTACGCGAGCAGCAGGTCGCGGTCGACCGACTCGTACTGCTGTCCCAGCGGGTTGTAGATCTTGGCGCTCGGGAAGAACGCGTCCATGCCGAAGGTGCGGTACTCGTCGGGCGCGATCAGCACGAAGCGGCGGCCGATCTCCTTGTCCCGCATGAGGTCCTTCAGGATGCGGACGAAGGCCATCGTCGTGGCGATCGACTGCTGACCCGAGCCCTTCTTGGCGGCCGCGTACGTCGCGTCGCCCGGCAGCTGCAGCGGCTTCGCGCGCACCACGCGGGTCGGCACGTAGCCGCCCAGCGCACTGCGGCGGTCGTGCATGTACTGGATCTCGGGGGAGTTGCGGCCCGGGTGGTAGTACGGCGGGGCGCCGCCCTCCAGCTGGGCGTCCGTGAGCGGGATGTGCAGCCGGTCGCGGAAGCGCTTGAGGTCGTCGGCCGTCAGCTTCTTCATCTGGTGGGTCGCGTTGCGGCCCTCGAAGTTCGGGCCCAGGGTCCAGCCCTTGACCGTCTGCGCCAGGATCACCGTCGGCTGGCCCTTGTGGGCCTTGGCCGCCGCGTACGCCGCGTAGACCTTCTTGTGGTCGTGACCGCCGCGGCCCAGGTGCTGGATCTGCTGGTCGGACATGTTCTCGACCATCGCGCGCAGCCGCTGGTCGCCGCCGAAGAAGTGGTCGCGGATGTACGCGCCGGACTCGGTGGCGTACGTCTGGAACTGCCCGTCGGGGGTCGAGTTCAGCTTGTTGACCAGGATGCCGTCGCGGTCCTGGGCCAGCAGCGGGTCCCAGGAGCGGTCCCAGATCAGCTTGATGACGTTCCAGCCGGCGCCTCGGAACTGCGATTCCAGCTCCTGCATGATCTTGCCGTTGCCGCGTACCGGGCCGTCGAGGCGCTGCAGGTTGCAGTTGACGACGAAGGTCAGGTTGTCCAGGCCCTCGCGGGCCGCGATGGACAGCTGGCCGAGCGACTCCGGCTCGTCCATCTCGCCGTCGCCGAGGTACGCCCAAACGTGGGACTTGGAAGTGTCCGCGATCCCGCGCGCCTCCATGTACCGGTTCATCCGGGCCTGGTAGATCGCGCCGAGGGGGCCGAGGCCCATCGAGACGGTCGGGAACTCCCAGAAGTCCGGCATCAGCCGCGGGTGCGGGTAGCTGGACAGGCCGTACGGGGCCTTGGACTTCTCCTGGCGGAACGCGTCGAGCTGCTGCTCGGAGAGCCGGTCCAGGAGGTAGGCGCGGGCGTAGATGCCGGGGGAGGCGTGGCCCTGGAAGAAGATCTGGTCGCCGCCGTCGCCCTCGTCCTTGCCCCGGAAGAAGTGGTTGAAGCCCACGTCGTAGAGGGAGGCGGAGGAGGCGAACGTGGCGATGTGGCCGCCGACGCCGATCCCGGGACGCTGGGCGCGGGAGACCATGACGGCCGCGTTCCAACGGGTGGCGTTGAGGACCTTGCGCTCGATCTCCTCGTTGCCGGGGAAGAAGGGCTCGTCCTTGGTGGCGATGGTGTTGACGTAGTCGGTGGAGCGCATCTCGGGCACGGCCACGCGCTTCTCGCGGGCGCGCTCGATCAGGCGCAGCATCAGGTAGCGGGCGCGCTCACGGCCCCGCTCGTCGACGGCGGCGTCAAGGGAGTCGAGCCACTCCTGCGTCTCTTCCGGATCGAAGTCCGGGACCTGGCTCGGCAGGCCGCCAATGATGATCGGATTGCGATCGGATGCGGAAGCCACGCTGTTCCTTCGCTGTCGGGGGAGTCGTGCCTGGGGTCTCGCCGCCTCCCATGGTCTTACGCTCGGCGGAAATCGTCACCTTTACCACTCGGTAATCCCTGGAGCCGGTGGGACGGCGCGCGGTGATGACGGAGATCGGCCAAACCGCAACCCTACGCCCCAGTCGATCAACGCTTCGCAAGGCCGTTCGTCCCTCAAACAGGTAGGAAAGTCCCGAGGCGATGCCGAATGAGGTGGAATGGTGTGGGATGAATCACGAGAGGTACATACACAGGGGCTGAAAGTTGCGGCGAGACGGCCGCAATCGTCACCGTTTCGACGGTCTCGGCGGCCGGGTACTTGCGCGATCCGCCGCGCCCGTGTGGACTACGCCCAATGCTGCGCGTACGCGCGCTGCCGAAGACATTCACCGAACATGAGCAGGAGGCACCCCGTGAGCGCGACCGCGGACCACGCGGAGAACCTGGCCGCCAGGCTGGGTTTCCAGTCCGAACAGGTGGTCCAGGAGATCGGCTACGACGACGATGTCGATCAGGAATTCCGTGATGCCGTAGAGGGTCACGTCACCGAACTCGTCGACGAGGACTACGACGATGTCGCAGACGCGGTACTGCTGTGGTTCCGGGAGGACGACGGCGACCTGACGGACGCCCTGGTCGACGCGACCGAGCTGGTCGAGGACGGCGCACTGATCCTGCTGGTGACTCCCAAGACCGGCAAGGACGGTTTCGTCGAGGCCAGCGACATCAGCGAGGCCGCCGAGACCGCAGGCCTCTCTCTGGCCAAGGGACTCCCCGTTGGCAAGGAGTGGACCGCCACCAAGCTGGCGACCCCGAAGACGGCCAAGTCCAAGCGCTGAGCCGCGCCCCCGCAGTCCCGAGCGGACCCACGCACCCCGCCTACCGGAATTCGTCCCGGTCGGCGGGGTGTGTGCGTTCGGCGGCGGACCGGCGCCGAGGCATAGGCTGGCCACCCGAACGGCCCAACGCAGGATGAAGGAACGAAGGGATGCGACAGATGGCGATCGAGGTCGGCAGCAAGGCCCCGGACTTCGAGCTCAAGGACAACCACGGTGCCACCGTGCGGCTCTCCGACTTCCGGGGGGAGAAGGCCGTCGTGCTGCTCTTCTACCCGTTCGCCTTCACCGGCGTCTGCACCGGGGAGCTGTGCGAGCTGCGCGACCAGCTGCCCCGGTTCCAGAACGACGACGTGCAGCTCCTCGCCGTCTCCAACGACTCCGTGCCCACCCTGCGCGTCTTCGGCGAGCAGGAGGGCCTCGAGTACCCGCTGCTGTCGGACTTCTGGCCGCACGGGGAGACCTCCCGCGCCTACGAGGTCTTCGACGAGGAGAAGGGCTGCGCGGTCCGCGGCACCTTCGTGATCGACCGGGACGGCATCGTGCGCTGGAGCGTCGTCAACGGACTGCCCGACGCGCGTGACCTGAACGAGTACATCAAGGCGCTCGACAGTCTCTGAGCGCGAGGCGCGGGCTCGTCGGCGCGCTCGTCCGAATAACCCCGTACAGGCGGGAACCCGTCACTAGGATCGACACGTTGATCCTGAGAAATCGCACGACGGGGCACCGCCCCACACAAAACCTTATGGAGGACCCGTGGGAGTCAGCCTCAGCAAGGGCGGCAACGTCTCGCTGACCAAGGCCGCGCCGAACCTGACGGCGGTCATCGTCGGTCTGGGCTGGGACGCTCGCACCACCACCGGTGTCGATTTCGACCTCGACGCCAGCGCGATCCTGACCAACGACCAGGGCAAGGTCGCCAGCGACGCGAACTTCGTGTTCTTCAACAACCTGAAGAGCCCGGACGGCTCGGTCGAGCACACCGGCGACAACACCACCGGTGAGGGCGAAGGCGACGACGAGGCCATCAAGGTCAACCTCGCGGGCGTCCCGGCCGACGTGTCCAAGATCGTCTTCCCGGTCTCGATCTACGAGGCCGAGAGCCGCCAGCAGAGCTTCGGCCAGGTCCGCAACGCGTACATCCGCGTCGTGAACCAGGCCGACAACACCGAGCTCGCCCGCTACGACCTCTCCGAGGACGCCTCGACGGAGACCGCCATGGTCTTCGGCGAGCTCTACCGCAACGGCGCCGAGTGGAAGTTCCGCGCCATCGGTCAGGGATACGCCTCGGGCCTGCGCGGCATCGCGCAGGACTTCGGCGTCAACGTCTGAGCAGACGCGCCGGCCGATCCGTCGGACCAGCCAGTTCACCCGTCCGGCGCCGTGCACCCCGTGTGCGCGGCGCCGGACCGGCTTTAGGGCCGGGACCCCGGCCGTACCCCGCCGTATCGCCGGACCCTCGCACCGCCGTACCGTCATACCGCCACACCGTCGTCCGGGGAGGACCACAAGATGGGCGTCACACTCGCCAAGGGGGGCAACGTCTCCCTGTCCAAGGCCGCACCGAACCTCACCCGGGTTCTGATCGGCCTCGGCTGGGACGCGCGCTCGACCACGGGCGCGGACTTCGACCTCGACGCCAGCGCGCTGCTGTGCGCCAACGGCCGAGTGCTCGGGGACGAGTACTTCGTCTTCTACAACAACCTGACGAGCCCCGAGGGCTCCGTCGAACACACGGGGGACAACCTCACCGGCGAGGGTGACGGTGACGACGAGTCGATCATCATCGACCTCACCAAGGTCCCGGCCGGCGTGGACAAGATCGTCTTTCCCGTCTCGATCCACGAGGCGGAGGCCCGCCGGCAGAGCTTCGGCCAGGTCAGCAACGCCTTCATCCGCGTGGTGAACGAGGCGGACGGCCAGGAACTGGCGCGCTACGACCTCACCGAGGACGCCTCCAGCGAGACCGCGATGATCTTCGGAGAGGTCTACCGGTACGGCGGGGAATGGAAGTTCCGCGCCGTGGGGCAGGGGTACGCGTCGGGGCTCCGGGGCATCGCTCTAGACTTCGGGGTCAACGTTTCGTAAAGCCGTACAAGACGATGGGATGCCAGTGGTTCTGAAAACCTTCGGCTGGTCGTTCGCAATCACTGCGCTCGGACTGGCCGCTGCGGTGCTCTACGGGGGGTGGGAGGCCTTCGGGATCGTGGCGATCCTGTCGGTCCTCGAGATCTCGCTGTCCTTCGACAACGCGGTGGTCAACGCAGGAATCCTGAAGAAGATGAATGCCTTCTGGCAGAAGATCTTCCTCACGGTCGGCGTACTCATCGCGGTCTTCGGCATGCGACTGGTCTTCCCCGTCCTCATCGTCGCGATCAGCGCCAAGATCGGGCCCATAGAGGCCGTCGACCTCGCCATGAACGACAAGGACATGTACGAGCAGCTGGTCACGGACGCTCACCCGTCCATCGCGGCCTTCGGCGGCATGTTCCTGCTGATGATCTTCCTCGATTTCATTTTCGAGGACCGTGACATCAAGTGGCTCGCCTGGCTCGAGCGCCCGCTCGCCAAGCTCGGCAAGATCGACATGCTGTCGGCGTGCATCGCGCTGATCGTCCTGGTCATCACCTCGATGACCTTCGCGACCCACGCCCACCAGCACGGCGGCCTCGAAGTCGACAAGGCGCAGACCGTCCTGGTCTCCGGCATCCTCGGCCTGATCACCTACATGATCGTCGGCGGTCTCTCCGGCTACTTCGAGAACAAGCTCGAGGAAGAGGAAGAGGCCGAGCACGAGGCGGAGGAAGCGGCCAAGAAGTCCGGCAGCGCGGTCTCGGCCGTCGCCATGGCCGGCAAGGCCGCGTTCTTCATGTTCCTCTACCTCGAAGTCCTCGACGCCTCCTTCTCGTTCGACGGGGTCATCGGCGCCTTCGCCATCACCAACGACATCGTCCTCATGGCGCTGGGCCTCGGCATCGGCGCCATGTACGTCCGGTCGCTGACGGTCTACCTGGTCCGCCAGGGCACCCTCGACGACTACGTCTACCTGGAGCACGGCGCGCACTACGCCATCGGCGCGCTCGCCGTCATCCTGCTCGTCACCATCCAGCACGAGATCAACGAGATCATCACCGGCCTCGTCGGCGTCGTGCTGATCGCGTGGTCCTTCTGGTCCTCGGTGCGCCGCAACAAGCGCCTGGAACTGGAGGGTTCCACCGCCGAGGCATGATCACGGCGGTAATGCGGAACGCTCAAGTGCGGGGCGGTCCAGGGGGTCCACGGACCCGCCGGGCCGCCCCGCACGCGTACGCAGGCAGGCAGGCAACCAGGGGATCAGGGGGGTTGTGGGGATGGGATTCTTCGACGGCATCAGGGGCAGCCGCGCCGTGCACTTCCAGTCGGGCAACGCCTCGTCGAACGCGATCGAGCTGACGAAACGCCATCCGACGGTGTCGCTCACGAAACAGGGGGCGGTGCACGGCAATCTGCGCGTCAACCTCTCCTGGCGCATGCGCACCTCGGACATCGGCGGTCGCGCCGCCGGCCAGAGCGGGCAGCTCTTCCGCCACCCGTTCAAGCTGTTCAAACCGGACATGGTGCAGGCGCACACCCAGGGCATGGTCAACGTCGACCTCGACATCGGCTGCCTCTACGAACTGACCGACGGCACCCGGGGCGTCGTCCAGCCGCTGGGCAACTTCCACGGGGACATCAACAGCCCGCCGTACGTCAAGCTCAGCGGCGACGACCGGTTCGGGGCGCCCTCCGGTGAGACGATCTTCGTCAATCTCGACCATGCCGAGGACATCAAGAGGCTGCTGGTCTTCGTCTACATCTACGACCAGACCCCGGCGTTCGACCGGACGCACGCCCTGGTGACCCTCTTCCCGATCACCGGGCCGCGCATCGAGATCCCGCTGGAGGAGCGCCACCCGCACGCGCGCTCCTGCGCGGTGGTCTCCCTGGAGAACGTCAAGGGCGAGCTGATCGTGCGGCGCGAGGTCAAGTTCGTCTACGGGTTCCAGGCCGAACTCGACCGGCTGTACGGGTGGGGACTCCAGTGGGGCCGGGGCTACAAGACGAAGGCCTGAGCGCGCCCCGGCGCCCGGTCCGCGCGGGGGTGCTCAGCGGCGGACGAACTGGGGGCCCTGCACCGGCAGCCGGAAGGCCGGGTCCCCGCCCGGGGCCGGGACCGGCGCGGGCACCGGGGCCGGGGACACCGGCTGCGGGTATCCGTACGCGGGCTCCTCGGCCGGCGGGGCCTGGGTGTGCGGCGTCGGGGGCACCGGGGCGGCCGGTGCCGGATGCGAGGGTGCCGGGGCCTCCGGGGCGCTCTCGTCCACGGAGATCCCGTGGTCGGTGGCGAGTCCGACGAGGCCGTTGGAGTACCCCTCGCCGAGCGCGCGGAACTTCCACCCGTCGCCCCGCCGGTACAGCTCGCCGCAGATCAGCGCCGTCTCGGCGCCGGTCTCGGGCCGCACGTCGAAGAAGGCCAGGGGTTCGCCGCCGCCGGCCGCGGTGGCGTCGTAGAGCAGGATGCGCAGGTCGTGGACCCGCTGGAAGGGCACGTCCTCGGCGGAGGCGACGACCAGGATCCGGTCCACGGCGGGCGTCACGGCCCGCAGGTCCGCCTGGACCGCGTCGGTGACCCCGTCGCCGAGCTGCTTCTTGCCGAGCCGCCAGACGGCCCCCGAGGGGTGCCGGGGCTGGTTGTAGAAGACGAAGTCCTCGTCCGAGCGCACCCGCCCGTCCGAGCCCACGAGCAGCGCCGAGGCGTCCACGTCGGGAACATCGGGCCCACCGGTCCAGCGCAGCACCGCCCGTACCGCCGCGGCGGCCACCGGGATGTTCGAGCCCTTCTGCATCGCGTGCGTCATGCCGGTCATCCTGCCCTCCCGGGCCCGACCGGGACAATGCGGCCCCCCGTAGCCGTCCCCTTCGGCCCTGATGCGCCGCATCGCGCCCCCTTGATCCGGCGCATCGTGCGCCCCTGGAGCGCCTTCCACGCGCCCCCAAAGCGCCCCCTAAGTGCGCCGGGAGCGCCCCCGACGCCTCCCCGAGCGTCCCCGAGGCGCCCCCGAGGCGCCCCTGGTGCGTCCCCGGGGAAAGAGCCGGCCCCACACCTTGTCCCGACCACGAGTCCTGGGCATGGTGCAAGAGGGTGCGTGACGGGTACGAGAGCCTGCGGCGCCCCGGACTGCCCCGGGCGACGGCGAGAACCCTCGGCGGATCAAGGACCCGCTTCACTTGTCTGACCAGGACGGTTACCTGAACTTCATGTGCGCAGGGAAGTTTTGAATCTCATTCGTACGTACTATTACCGGCCACGCCAGTTGGGCCGCCGAGGCAGTACGGGGGAAGCACATGCGTCATTTCGGGCACATATCGCCCACTGTCCGCAAGGACCTCTTCCACCAGGAGCCGGCCGAGTTCACCGCCGCCTCCCCCGCACGGACGCTCGCCGCCTCTCTGGGGGCCACGCTCTACAGCCCCGCCACCCGCCCCCAGCTCGCGCGTGACATCCGCAAGCAGGCCGGCCGGGGAGTCGTCTCCATGGTCCTCTGCCTGGAGGATTCCATCAGCGACGCCGACGTCGCCGGGGGCGAGGAGAACCTCGTCCGGCAGTTCGCCGCCCTCGACGAGGACCCCGCGGAGCTCCCGCTGCTCTTCATCCGGGTCCGCACGCCAGAGCAGATTCCCGACATCGTGCGCCGCCTCGGCGGCTCGGCCACGCGACTGGCCGGATTCGTACTCCCGAAGTTCACCGAAAACCGCGGCGTGGCCTTCCTCGACGCGGTGGCCCAGGCGGAAGCGGAGAGCGGACGGCCCCGGCTGTACGCGATGCCCGTACTGGAGACCCCGGAGCTCCTGCACCTGGAGACCCGCGTCGAGGCCCTCGCCGGAATCTCCCGTACCGTGAACAAGTACCGCGAGCGCGTCCTGGCGCTGCGGCTCGGAGTCACCGACTTCTGCTCCGCGTACGGACTGCGCCGTACGCCCGACATGACCGCCTACGACGTGCAGATCGTCGCCGGAGTGATCGCCGACGTCGTCAACGTGCTCAGCCGCGCCGACGGCACCGGCTTCACGGTCACCGGACCGGTGTGGGAGTACTTCCGCAGCCAGCAGCGCCTCTTCAAACCGCAGCTGCGCCGCAGCCCCTTCCTGGAGGAGGGCGTGGAGGAGCTGCGCACCGCGCTGATCGAGCACGACCTGGACGGGCTGCTGCGCGAGATCGAGCTCGACCGCGCCAACGGGCTGCTGGGCAAGACCTGCATCCACCCCGCCCACGTCACGCCCGTCCACGCGCTGTCGGTGGTCTCCCACGAGGAGTTCAGCGACGCGCAGGACATCCTGCGCCCCGAGCGGGACGGCGGCGGCGTGATGCGTTCCGCCTACACGAACAAGATGAACGAGGTGAAGCCCCACCGGGCCTGGGCCGAGCGCACCATGCTGCGCGCCGAGGTCTTCGGTGTGGCGAAGGAGGAGGTCGGCTTCGTCGACCTCCTCACGGCCGGTCTCCAGGTGTGAGCGGGCCGTTGACCGCGAGGAAGGGCAAGAAGATCGAATCGGTGTGGTCGGGAACGTGGGTCGCGGACCGGCTGGGCGTCGGCCTGGAGGAAGCCGCAGGCCCCGCGACGGCGCGTCCCGGCGGTCCGGCGACCGCCGACGGCGCTGCCATGACGGCCGAAGGCGGCGCCACGGCAACCGAAGGCGGCGCCACGGCGACCGACGGTGGCGCCACGGCGGCCGACGGCGGCGGCCCGCGGCTGCGGGAACTCCTCGGCCTCGCCCTGCGCCGCAACCCCAAGCGGGCCCACCTGCTGGTCTCGCAGGTGCTGGGCAAGCACGTCCCGCAGTCCCCGGCGACCGTGTACGCCGCCGGGTACGGGCTCGGCGAGCGGGTCCGGGAGCTGCTGGGCGAGGACGGGGCGGCCGCGGCGGTGGTCCTCGGCTACGCCGAGACGGCGACCGGCCTCGGCCACTGCGTCGCCGACGGCCTCGCCGGCGCCCCCTACCTGCACTCCACCCGCCGTCCCGTGCCGGGCGTGGAGCCCGCGGGCGGCTTCGAGGAGGCCCATTCGCACGCCACCTCGCACCTGCTGCTGCCCGAGGACCCGAAGCTGCTCGCGGGCTCCGGCCCGCTGGTCCTCGTCGACGACGAGTTCTCCACCGGCAACACCGTCCTGAACACCATCCGCGACCTGCACGCCCGCCACCCCCGCGGGCACTACGTCGTCGTCGCCCTCGTCGACATGCGCTCCCCGGCCGACCGCGCCCGCCTCACCGCCTTCACCGCCGAGCTGGGCGCGCGCGTCGACCTGATCTCCCTCGCCTCGGGCACGGTCCGCCTCCCCGAAGGAGTCCTGGCCAAGGGACAGGCGCTGGTCGAGCGGTACGAGGACGACGCGGCCCGGCGCGGCGCGGGCGCCACCTCCCCGGCCCCCGCGGATGGCCCGCAGGTCACCCGCGTGGCGCTGGACTGGCCCGCCGCGATACCCGACGGCGGACGCCACGGCTTCTCGCCCGCGCACCGCGCGGCGCTGGACGCGGCACTGCCCGCGATGGCGGACCGGCTCGGGGCCGCGCTCGGCGACGACCCCGCACGGGTCCTCGTCCTCGGCAACGAGGAGCTGATGTACGCCCCGCTGCGCCTCGCGAAGGCCCTGGAGGAGTCCGGCGCGGCGGCCGAGGTCCGCTTCTCCACGACCACCCGCTCGCCGGTCCTCGCCGTCGACGACCCCGGCTACGCGATCCGCACCCGCCTGGTCTTCCCCGCCCACGACGACCCCGCGGACGGCCCCGGGGAACGGTACGCCTACAACGTGGCCGGAGCCGGCTTCGACGCCGTGGTCGCCGTCGTCGACTCGGCGGGCGACACCCCGCAGCTGCGCACCGGACTCCTCGCGGCCCTCGCCCCGCACACCGGCCGGGTCCTGCTCGCGGTCATCCCGTCGTACACCCCTGACGTTGCCTCCGACCGGCAGGAGCCGATCATGACCGAGCCCCGGCGCGAACCGCTGCGCGGGCCCGCCTTCTCCTCGTACGCCGCCGAGGACGTCGGCTGGCTGCTCCAGGACTTCTCCGACGTCGAGCTGGAGGCCCCGACCGAGGAGCGCGAAGAGGCGATACAGGCGGGGGGCGCGCACTACGCCGAGTCCCTGCCGGTCGAGTACCAGCCGTCCCCGCAGTACCAGGAGCTCTACCAGAGCGCGCTGACCGCCTCCGCCGCCCGCATGGCCCGCGCGGTCGGCACGGTCACCGAGACGGTGCTCGCCGAACGGTCCCCGTCGCCGGTCCTCGTCTCCCTGGCCCGCGCGGGCACCCCCGTCGGCGTCCTGATGCGGCGCTGGGCGCGGGCACGGCACGGCCTGGACCTGCCGCACTACGCCGTCTCCATCGTGCGCGGCCGCGGCATCGACGCCAACGCGCTGCGCTGGCTGGCCGCCCACCACGATCCGGCCGACATCGTCTTCGTCGACGGCTGGACCGGCAAGGGCGCGATCACACGGGAGCTGCGCGAGGCCCTGGGCGAGTTCGAGGGGTTCAACCCCGAGATCGTGGTCCTCGCCGACCCCGGCTCGTGCGTGGAGACGTACGGCACGCGCGAGGACTTCCTGATTCCCTCCGCCTGTCTCAATTCCACCGTCTCGGGCCTCGTCTCGCGTACGGTTCTGAGGTCCGACCTGGTCGGGCCCGCCGATTTCCACGGCGCGAAGTTCTACCGGGAGCTCGCCGCAGCCGACGTCTCCGTCGCGTTCGTCGACACGGTCGCAGCCCACTTCGAGGAGGTGGCCGAGGCCGTGGACGCCGAGGTCAAGGAGCTCCTCGCCGCCGACCGCACGCCGACCTGGGTGGGCTGGGCGGCCGTGGAGCGGATCAGCGAGGAGTACGGCATCCACGACGTGAACCTCGTCAAGCCGGGCGTCGGCGAGACCACGCGCGTGCTGCTGCGCCGGGTGCCGTGGAAGATCCTCGCGCAGCGCGGCGCCGGGGCC
Organism: Streptomyces sp. NPDC006544; assembly: GCF_040611715.1. Classification (NCBI taxonomy): domain Bacteria; kingdom Bacillati; phylum Actinomycetota; class Actinomycetes; order Kitasatosporales; family Streptomycetaceae; genus Streptomyces; species Streptomyces sp. NPDC006544. The sequence goes on from NZ_JBEXOV010000006.1 coordinate 153,617, forward strand.
GACCTGGACCACGTACGACTCCTCGCGGAGCAGCGCGGGGTGCCGGTGGAAGAGGTCGACGGGCTGCCCTACACCTGCGTGGGACTCATTCACCCCCGCTTCACGCGCGGCGCCACGGGCGCCGACGGAAAGGCTGTGTCCGCCAAGTGACCGTTCTCGTAGCCAGTGACCTCGACCGCACCCTCATCTACTCGACGGCCGCGCTCGGTCTGACCATGCCCGACCCGGTGGCCCCGCGGCTGCTGTGCGTCGAGGTCCACGAGAGCAGGCCGCTGTCGTTCATGACGGAGACGGCGGCGGGACTGCTGGCGGAACTGTCGGCGGACCCGGGCGTCGTCCTCGTCCCGACCACGACCCGTACGCGCAAGCAGTACCAGCGGATCCGCTTCCCCGGACGGCCGGCGAAGTACGCGATCTGCGCCAACGGCGGCCAGCTGCTGGTCGACGGGGTCCCGGACCGGGACTGGCGGCGGCAGGTCGCGGCGCGCCTGGAGCGCGAGTGCGCCACCCTGGAGGAGGTGCACGGGCACCTGCTGGCGACGGCGGACCCGCAGTGGCTGCGCAAGGCGCGGGTGGCGGAGGAGCTGTTCGCCTACCTCGTGGTGGAGCGGGATCTGGTCCCCGCCGATTGGATCAAGGCGCTGGCGGAATGGGCCGAGGCCCGCGGCTGGACGGTCTCCCTCCAGGGACGGAAGATCTACGCCGTCCCGCGCCCGCTGACCAAGAGCGCGGCGATGGGCGAGGTGGCCCGGCGTACCGGGGCCACGACCACGCTGGCGGCCGGGGACTCGCTGCTGGACGCGGACCTGCTGCTCGCGGCGGACGCCGGCTGGCGGCCGGGCCACGGCGAACTGGCCGACGCCGGGTGGACGGCGCCGCACGTGACGGCGCTGGGTCTGGCGGGCGTGCTGGCCGGTGAGGAGATCGTGCGCGCGTTCACCCGCGAAGCGGCGCGACTCGGCACACTGGACGCATGACCAAGGGCAACAGCACCAAGATCACGGACGAGCTCTACCGGTACGTGCTCGCGCACAACCCCCCGCTGGACGAGGTCCAGCGGGGCCTGGTGGCGACCACGTACGAAGTGTTCCCGGAATCGGCCGGGATGCAGTCGGCGGAGGAGCAGGGGCCGCTGCTGGCCTTCCTGGTCCGGCTGACCGGCGCCCGGCACGTCGTGGAGGTCGGTACCTTCACCGGCTTCTCCTCCCTGTCGATGGCGCAGGCGCTGCCGGCGGACGGCCGGCTCATCACGTGCGACGTCTCGGAGGAGTGGACGGCGTACGCACGGGAGGCCTGGACGAAGGCCGGCGTCGCGGACCGCATCGAACTGCGGATCGCGCCCGCGCTCCAGACACTCCGCGCGATGCCGGCCGAGCCGCACATCGACATGGCGTACGTGGACGCCGACAAGGAGAGCCAGATCTCCTACTGGGAGGAGCTCGTGCCGAGGCTGGTGCCGGGCGGCCTGATCGTCACGGACAACACGCTGTACCACGGCACGGTGCTCGACGAGTCGGCGACGGGCTCGGCGGCGGGCGTCCGCGCCTACAACGAACACGTCGCGGCGGACGCCCGCATGGAGTCCGTGATGCTGGGCATCTCGGACGGCCTGACCCTGTCGCGCAAGCGGTAGTGGGCGGGAACGTGCGGGAGCAAGGGGGCGCGGCGGGAGGTGCGTCCCGGCGGCTCTATCCGCAGCCGCCGCCTCCGCAGCAGCCTCCGCCGCCCATCGGGGCCGCGGGGGCCGCGGCGGCGGCGCTGCTGCTGCCGCCCACGGCGACGGCGGAGAGCAGCTTGACGGTGTCGGCGTGCCCCGCCGGGCAGTCGGCGGGCGCGGAGGACTCGGCCATGGGCCGGCTGACCTCGAAGGTGTCTTCGCAGGTCCGGCAGCGGTATTCGTAACGAGGCATGCGGACAGGCTACGCAGTGCGGGTCGCGATGCGGAATCCCCCTGCCGGGTACCGGGAGGCGCAGGTCCTGGACCCGTTCTAGACCGGTCGGCCCGCCGGGCCGACCGACCTCGCGGTGGCACGCGTCCGCTGCTCCCGAGCCGCTTGCTCGGGGTGGCGGGCCCGCCAGTACGGGTTGTCGTGCGGCAGGGCGCTGCCCACCCGCCCGTACATCCCGAACCACATCAGCATCACGCCGACCACGAAGCTGAACAGCACGTTCTGAATGCGGAAGGCCAGGAAGTTCAGCCCCGTATCGAGCAGTGCGAGGTTCACGAACCCACTGGCGATGAACAGCAGGCCCACGACGATGTTGAGCGTCGAGGCGGTGCTGCCCCCGATCACCATCCCGAAGAACAGCAGCCCGCCGATGCAGATCGACAGGATGCTCAGCGCGCCGTTGGTGTTCAGGGCGAGCACGGTGTCCCCGCCGGTGTCGAAGAACCCGATCCGGTCGATGAGCCCCAGGATCCCGAAGGCGACGAGCAGCAGCCCGGTCAGCCCGGCGCCGATCCGGTAGACCTGGCTGAGCTTGTGATCGGCGGGCAGATGGTCGTCGAGCTGGGCATTGACGGGACGCATGACGCGCCGCAGCAGCCCGGGGGAGTCCGGAGGCGCGTGGGTCGGATAGGGCTCGTGCGCGACGTACGGCGCGTAGGACTCATGGGGCTCGTGACACCCGTAGAGAGCGTGGGCACCGTAGGGCTCATGGGGTGGTGCAGGCGGTGCCGGGGCTACGCGTCCTGCAGGAGACCTGTGGAAAATGTGGGCAGCCATACCGCCCTCCTCTGCTCCGTTCCCGGAACCACCAGCATCCGCCGTTGCGTACGTGGGGACAACCCCGGACATTCGGGGCGGCGTGCGGGCGCGCTTCGCGGGGGCGGCCCGCGGAGTTTTTTGGCCCCGGCGGGCGGAGACGGCCCCGGCGGGCGGAGACGGCCCCGGCAGGCGCCTCCGGAGCCGTTCGGTGTTCCCGCCCGTGCCCGCGTTCGGGCCTCTGCCTCAGCCCGTGCCCCTCGAACCTCAGCCGTGCCCGCGTTCGGTCCGGATGTCCGCCACCACCTGGTGCACGGCCGACCGCACCGCCTCCATTTCCTGGAGGAAGGCCCAATAGTCGGGATGGCGGTCCTCCAGAGCCGCCAGCGCCCGGTCGACCCGGGCCACCGCCTCGTCCAGCGGGCGCGCGTGCCGCGGCTCGGGCACCGTGCGCCCCTCCATCACCAGGCGCTGCGCGTCCCGGATCGCGAACCGCGTCCGCTGCACCTCTCCCTGCGGATCCCGGGCCACCGCCTCCAGCCGCGTCAGCCGGTCCTGCGCCGCCGACACCGCCTCGTCGGTCGAGTCCAGCGCCGTGCGCACCGCTTCCACCAGCGCCGCCACATCGGCCCATCGCTGCTCGTCGCGTGCCCGACCGGCCTCCACGAGCCGCTCCTCGGCCCGCGCCACGTCCCGTACCGCCTGCTCGGGAACGTGCTGGAGGTCCTGCCAGCACGCCGCGCTGAAACGCCGGCGCAGCTCGCTGAGGACCGGATCCACCCGGTCCGCGCGGTTGCGCAGCGCCTGCGCCCGGGTCCGCAGGCTCACCAGCCGCCGGTCGATCTCCGCCGCCCGCTCCGGGAGCCGCGCCGCCTCGGCCCGTATCCCCTCGGCGTCGCGCAGGATCCGCTCGGCGCGCTGGACGGTCTCCTGCACACCGTGCTGCGCCGCGCCCTGGTTCAGCTTGGTCAGCTCCGGAGCCAGCGCGGCGAGCCGGGCGGCCAGGTCGTCCGCGCGCATCCCCTTGCCGCGCACCTCGTCCAGCGCCGTGCTCGCCGCCAGCAGCGCGGCCTTCGCCCGCTCGCGGGCGGGCGCCACCCGGGCCAGCTGCGTCTCGGCCTTGTCCAGCAGCGGCCGCAGTCCCTGCTCGAAACGGTCGAGCTCGGCCTTGACCCGTACCAGCTCGTCCTTGGCCCGCGTCAGCTCCTCGCGGGCCCGCGTCGCTGCGGACGCCTCGAGCTCCGCCCGGTCCAAGTCGTGGGCGTCGACGGCCTCGATGTACACGTGGCTGACCTGGTCGATCCGCTGCCCCAGCGCCCGGAACCCCTCACCGGCCCGCCGCGCTTCCGGCGAGCCGTCCGCGGCCGCGATCGTCTCGATCGAGATCTGCAGGTCCCGTTGCGCGGTGTCGAGTTCGTAGAACGCCGCCGCGGCGGCGTCCTTGGCCGCCTGCGCGTCCGCCCGCCGACTCTCGTCCCGCCCGCCGCCGAACCACCGCCGGGGTGCCGTCGTCACAGTCGTTTCTCCCGTACCCCGTCCGCCATGCCCCTGCCCAGGCCCATTCTCCCTCACGGGGACGGGTTTGCGTGGGGGGTACGCCGTCCATGTAGGCTGTCGTCCTGCCTTCGGGCAGCGGGCAGGGCGTGTCCGGACATCGGTCATGGACCGGGTTCGAAGCCCCCGGGTGAGAGCCCTTGGGGATCAGTCACGTAGGCTGTCCACTCGCATGGTGGCGCCGGGACCGAGCGTCCAAGGGTGCGTAGCTCAGGGGTAGAGCGCTGCTCTTACAAAGCAGATGTCGGCGGTTCGAAACCGTCCGCGCCCACCAGTGAAGAGGCCCCCCGCCAGTCATGGCGGGGGGCCTTTTGCATCCACATCTGACATCAACGGGAGCGGATCGGGAGCGTCTCCCGCCTCCTGAGCAGCCGGTCCATGTGCCCGATGGCCTCGCGCTGCGTGTCCTGGACGACGTGCGCGTAGACGTTCATGGTGACGGCGATCTGCGAGTGCCCGAGGATCTCCATGACCACCCGGGGCGGTACGCCTGCGGCGGTCAGCAGAGTCGCCGTCCCATGCCGCGCGTCTTGCAGCCGAATCACCCGAAGGCCTGCGTCCTTGGCCACGCGGGTGAATGACCGATAGACGTTCCGCGGCTCGATGGGCCGCCCGGTCCGGGTGGTGAAGACGTACCCGGTCTCCTCCCACTTCTCCCCGGCCTTGGCCCGCGCTTCAGCCTGCTTCATCCGCTGCCACCGCAGGGGAGCGACGCAGATCCCGGGCAGGGGGAGGGTCTGCCGGCGCCGCTTGCCCTTGGGACCGTCCTCGTAGGCCTCGCCGCCGACGCGCTGCCGCTGGGTCCGCACCCGGATCTCCCGCTTGTCGAGGTCCACGTTCTCCCACCGAAGGCCGACGATCTCGCCCCGCCGGAAGCCGAGTGCGATCGCCAGCACGAAGGCGGCGAACAGCGGGTCTGTGCGGCCGGCGGCGAGGAAGTCCAACGTCTCCTGGAGGGTCCACGGCGACAGCTCCCGCTCCTCGACCTTCGGAGGCTCCACCAGCGTCACCACGTTCCGAGTGACCAGCTCCTCCCGAACGGCCCCCGCGAGAGCGGTCCGCAGCACCCGATGCGACTCCTTGGCGGTCGCGGCGCTGGTCTTCTTCGGAGCTGGACCAGGACCCGCCGGACGTCCCCCACACTCAGGGATTCCAACCGCTTCGACCCGAGCAGCGGCACCAGATACGGCCGGACGTGCACCTCGTACTTGGTGTAGGTCGTGCGCTTGCGGTGGGGCCTCACGATGTTGTCGAGCCAGTACGGCAGCCACTCGGAGAGCTTGGCGGACCGCGTCGGCACGGGGACGCCCTGGTCGACCTTGGCGAGCAGGTTACAAGAACGTCGTGGTCGGCGTCGTGGCCCTGGTGTTCCGGTGCAAGCCGTCCGGGGGCGCCGTGCGCACGTCCGACGAGACCACGGCAGTCCAGTGGCTCACGCCCGAAGAGGCGTCCGAGCGGATGTCCGAGGTCTACGCGATCCGACTGCTGGACGCCCTGGACGGGGACGGGCCGCACGTGCGGAGCCATGACGGGCGCCAGCTGCTCACGGTGCGGTGAGAGTTTCCCTACTTCATCAAGGGCGCTTCCGCCGCCAAGGCGGCGTCGCGCGCCCGTCGCCCCGGGCCTGCGCTCCTGTCTGCGCCCCGCTCCAGCCCGGGACGCCGGCCGCGCGCCAACGGCTCAGGACTTGATGGGCTGGATGAGCCCGGCCCGATCGGTGAGCCGCCCGTCAACACGATGCCTCCGGCGGGGGCGCTCTGACTCTGGGATGCGGGGCCAGTCGCGCGCCCGCGGCTCCGTTGTGGGTCGGGGTGGAGGCTGTCATCCTGCCTGCCGTCGTCCCAGGGCAAGCCGTAGCAGACCAGCCGTCAGGGGCCCAGGTCGTTCGTCCAGCGGGGCGCTCCACCTGGGCCCCTGACGACTGCCCCGCTACCACTACGTGTGGGACGACGGCAGACGGGATGACAGCGGGGTGCGCGGCGGCTAGCGCCGGACGGAGAGCGGACGGGCACTGAACTCGAATGTGATCTGCATCCCATCTGTGCGACCGGTCGGCGCAGGTTAGAGTGCGCGGCCGCTACCGGTCAACGGCGGAGGGCGTAGCGAGGATTGCATAATTACATTTCAGTATGTAGTTCCATCATTGATCGAACGTGGCCCTGGAGTGTGGGTTTAGTGCCCTAAGCAGGGGGTTTAAACCCCCTGCTGTAATTATTCGGGTTCCCTGCTTCCCTATTCAGGCGCACCCAGCAATGCCGTGCAATTGCGAATAATGCAAATAGCGTTGAGTTGGCGATGGAACCCGCGGAGTGCGTGGAGGGCACATCATGGGAGCTCGCTCGCCCACCCCGACCGCCTAGGGCTGCAACCGCAACGATGGGGGTGGGCCAGAACCTTGGGAGGTTCCATGTCGAGTCTGGCTCTATGTGGCCAAAGGTCAAATCGCTGGCGGATCAACGGGTTAGTCACGGTGATCGTCATCGTTCTGATTCTCTGGCCGGCCGCCGCTGAAATCGTTGGCGTCTACGTGAACGCGATGGCGTTGGCGGCGGTCCTGGTGGGTGGCGGTACAGCAGTGGCGTACCGCACCCACAGCAACCGCACCTAACTGCCAACGGTTCGGCGAGGCCTTGAAACGGCCGGAATGACCGTCGCTGACTGGTCTGGCTAGAGCTAGGGATCAGAAGGTCAAGGATCGAGCCCTGCCAAGTGCACAGCCCTGAGAGGCCCTGGACCAGAGTCTGGGGTCTCTCGTGTTGCGCCGGCTCCCAGGGAGGAGCAGTAGCTGAGGTGGATCCAGCCCAAAGTTCCTCCATGGCCTCGGATAGCCTCTACCCACCCGGGGGTTCGGGCCACTTGGAACGGCCGGCTGACGAGCAGCCGCACTCGTCCCTCTAGGGACCCTGGATGTCTTGAACCACTCCTGTGATCTCCTTCACGATGGAGGTCCCCGTGTCAATTGATTCCTGGACTACTGCCACACCGCCGTTAAACGCTACGCATACAGCGATAAGAGCCAGCCATCCTTTCTTCCAACGGCTAACTGTTTCAGGGTTTGCGTTCTCTATGATGGCAGAGGCTTGAGCCAGTGAGCCGATTACGCGGCTCGCCTCGGAAGCGACACGGGCACCACCGAAAAGTTCGACATTTTCGACCAGCCAGATCAGATGCTCAATTTGCGAGACGAGCCCGTCCCGAACGGGTCCCGAGATCTCACTGCCTTCCATCCCGCGCAGGAGGTCCAGCCACTCTCGACATTGCTCTGCAATTCCATCGAGATCGACCCCACGTGGAGCGGCGATGGATCCTACGAGGTTTCCGGCGATCAGGTCTGCAGCCGCCTCTAGGTGATCAAGCATATCCTGCGCAATGATATTATTTGCCGGCCTCGACGCGTCGGTCCAGTTCAGCTGAGGTTGCACCAAGGAATTCCACCACGAGTTGACGTACCGGAGGGTTCGCTCTCGCGCTCGTTCAGGAAGGGCGTTCAGCTGCTCAATTGTCGCAACCATGAGATGCGCTACTTCGGCATGCCTCTTTGCGAACTCTACGGAACCCCATGAAGCCTCAAGGGCAAAGGCCCAACCTTCCGCCTGTGTGGCCTTCCCCGAGCCCTGCACTCGAGAAAGCAGACTGTGCAAGTGGTGGGGCGCAGTGTTCTCGCTGGAAAAGCTCATTTCTTCCCTTATACATGACTGCTCGAACCGGCGTCGGGCAAGTATTGCGACGGTAGCACTCCATCGTGGCCTGTAGCACCGGAACCTCACAGTCCCTCGCAGGAGGAACGCGACGCAGGTCTCGCTATGTGGACGAAGCTAGCGCCATCAACCCGTCTCTTAGGTGGCACCCGTGACGAACCGTCATCGCGGTAACATCGGCCAGCCCTTGTAGACGTTCCTCGGAGGTGCCCATGGCCATCATCAAGCACGCAGCGCGCCAGACACTCGGCCAGCTAATTGGCGCTAATAACCCAGTGGTGACGGTACCGGACGACAGTCAGCGCCAATACGCATGGTCCAAGAAGGAGGTGGACACATACTGGACGGATATCCAGAAGTTCAGGATCGCCAGGGTGACTGGAAAGGAAGCCGACTCCGAATACTTCATTGGCCCCATCGTTACGATTACCGACGAGCACAAAAAGGGCAGATCGCTGCTTGATGGGCAGCAACGTTTGACTACCTCAACGATTCTAATCTCGGTAATTCGTGACATTCTCTGGAGGATGGGATCACCGGAATCCTGCGCCACGGCAAACAATATGCAGCGCGACTACGTCGCGAGGAAAGCCGGCCGGAAAGACCCTATGGAGTACTTCCTGGTGCTTTCATTGTTCGATCGAGATTTTTTTCGTGATTTCATTCAAGACTGGAATGAGACATCGGGGAGCACTAGAGGGTCGGAGGAGAGCAAGCGTCCGTCACACAAGTTGATCCAGGAGGCATACTCTAATTTTGAAAGCAAGGTTAGCGGGGAGCTGTCCGTGTTTCCGGACGAGGACTCCCGTCTCGATTGGCTTGACTCTTTGTATGACTGCCTGATTCAAGGTCTTGTGTTCGTTGAGATTCAGACGCCGACATCGAGTGACGCGAACGAGGTCTTCGAAACAATCAACTCGCGCGGCAAGGACCTCTCTACCGTAGATCTCGTCCGTAACTTCTTGATGGAGAAGAGTCGCGAAGAGGTATCCAAGCAACGGGTTAACGACACCTGGAGAGTGCTTCTGGATAGCTTCGAGAAGCGGGAAGAGATCGAGAGATTTCTGCGCCACTTCTGGGTCGCTCGACACGGTGACGTTAAATCTCACAGCCTCTACTCTGCAATTCGAATTGAATTGACCAGGGAGTTTTCTAAGACCCCGCAAGTGTACTCTCCTAGAGCATTTGCTGCAGAGCTGGAAAGCGCCTCTTTGCGCTACGTTGATCTAATTCACTGCTCAACAGGTGTCGAGGAATTTGATAACGCTTTGATGGATATCAAGGCGTTGGGTGCAGATGCGCTACATCCCCTGCTTTTGGCTGCCTCGGAGCGTAATGACTACACTCAACTGCAAGATCTAATCGAGGCGTGCCTAAGTTATTATGTACGCTGGACCGTAATCGGAACGCGAGAATCAACGGTGCTGGAGGAGAACATCTTTGGGGTGGCCAAGGAGTTCTCCGGAGGTGCGGGTTGCTCCTCGATTATGAGGCGCGTATGCGGCTGGATTCCCGACAATGATACGTTCAAGTCGGCATTCGAAGAGGCTAGCCTCCCAAAGCCATCGCAGGCCCGATATATCCTCGCAAGGATTGAGACCCAAATGCGCGCCGAGGCGGGCATTGACGAACTATTTCCAGTGACCTCGGGAAGGGTTCATGTCGAAAGTATCTACCCGCAACAGCCTGACCCAAAGTTTCGTTTGGATGAGCATGAAGCGTGGGTGCACCGTCTCGGCAATCTCACCCTGCTGAGTGGCAGAAGGAATCCAGGAGTCGTGAATCTGACTTATCCGGAGAAGTCGCACCAGTATGAAGGATCCGCGCTTCTCGTCGCCAGTGACTCTGGAACCGAGCGTCTGTGGGACTCGACGAGTGGGCAGTGGAATCGACAGGGTATTCGTGCACGGCAGGCCGACATGGCAAAGATTGCTCTTGAGCTGTGGCCCGATGCGGGGCGATGGTCGTAGTTTCGTCAACTTTGCTGGCAGCGTGACTGGTGAATCAGATCGCGAGGGCGTATCTCCTGGCCGGCGCCGATATCCATGGCTGACATCAACGACGGCGCACGCCAGGGCGCTGCGACGGCAGCCCAGGGGGTCGCAGCGCTGCTCTATGAGGGGGGTACTCGCCCCCAGGGGCGAACTCACAAGGTAGTTGTCGCCGACCGCACGGCAGGACAGACAGCAGGGGCCGTGGCCCATTTGTGGACCGTCGGGACGTGACATCCCGCTTCGAGGCTCTTGACCTGCTGAAACGTCAGCACGCACAGGACCTCCGGAGCTGTGTGCCCCATTGCGCTCCTGTTCGCGCCTTCCGGGTCTGTATGGCGGGCGCCACGAGGCTGACGTCCGTACGACGGCTCAGAGGAGGGGTGGGAGTGGGAGTGACTCAGCCGAGGTGTGGGGCTCCTACGGAGGCTGGAGGGCGGTGCAAGAGGCCGGCAGATGTGGGCTCTGGCCAGTGCTTCAAGCATCAGGGGGCTTGGACAGCCAAGGCGCGGGCACAGCGCAAGAAGAAGGAAGCCGCGGCGAAGATGCAGGAACTTCGGAAGAAGAAGTGGTCCTGGTGGTGACCGGCTCCTGACATCCACGGCTGACATCAACACGGGTGGTCGACGGCGATCCCAAGCGGGCGAGCAGGACTAGGCCGTGTTTTAGATCGGGGTTCCGGTCCACGCCTTGCGCTGTGATGATCATGGTGTGGGGCGTGGGGATCTTTCTGATGAGCAGTGGT